>NZ_JBQCUK010000004.1:0-243598 GCF_051963335.1 Neisseria sp. P0004.S004 | reverse complement strand
GTAGCAAATTATCCATGTTACGCCCCATATACATAAATTATAATAAAATAATTAATAATATAGCCTAGTGCAGACTACTTTTTTGCTATTTAAACGCCTTAAAAAGCAGCTTGCACCTTTTCATACGGCCTTTTCTTAATCCTTAACCATCACCCTTTCTTTCAAAGTCTTCAATACGTTCTTCACCGTATTAATCCGCACTTCGATATTTTCCATCTCTGCGGTAAATCGCAGCTTATCCGCGCCGGCAAGTCGGTATTTTTTGTCGTTCTGAATCAGCAGGATGATTTCGGTTGGATCAACATTGTTGTTTTTGCCAAAGGTTACCGTTACCGCTTCGCTGGTCGCATCAATGGTGTCTATACCCAATTCTTTTGCCGCAAGTCGCAGGTGGTGGCTTTCGATGAGGGTTTTGACGGGTTGTTCGGGCAGGCCGAAGCGGTCGACGAGTTCTTCGTGTATGGCGTTGATTTGCTGAACGGTTTCGCAGACGGCGAGGCGTTTGTAGAGGACGAGCCGTTCGTGGATGTCGGGGCAGTAGCTTTCAGGCAGCAGGGCGGGGCTGTGCAGTTTGATTTCGGTGGTAATGCCCAATGGCGCGTCAAGATCGGGCTGGCGGCCTTTTTTGAGGTCGCGCACGGCTTGTTTGAGCATTTCGGTGTAGAGCGTGAAGCCGACCTGTATCATTTCGCCGGACTGCCCTTCGCCGAGGATTTCGCCTGCGCCGCGGATTTCCAAATCCTGCATGGCGAGGGTGAAACCTGCGCCGAGTTCGTCTGCCGCTGCGATGGCGTCGAGGCGTTTTTCTGCGTCTTTGGTGATGTATTCGGGCGTGAGCAGGTAGGCGTAGGCTTGGTGGTAGCTGCGGCCGACGCGTCCGCGAAGCTGGTGCAGTTGCGCCAGCCCGAATTTGTCGGCGCGGTTGATGATGATGGTGTTGGCGTTGGGGATGTCGATGCCGGTTTCGATGATGGTGGAACAGAGCAACACGTTAAACCTTTGCTGCAAAAAGTCGCGCATGACTTGTTCCAGCTCGCGCTCGCGCAGTTGTCCGTGCGCCACGCCGATGCGGGCTTCGGGCAGCAGGGTTTCCAGCCGCTCACGCATATTTTCGATGGTATCCACTTCATTGTGCAGGAAAAATACCTGCCCGCCGCGTTTGAGTTCGCGCAGTACGGCTTCGCGCACGCTGCCTTCGCTGAAGGGTTTAACAAAGGTTTTGACGGCGAGGCGGCGGCTCGGTGCGGTAGTAATCAGCGAGAAGTCGCGCAGGCCTTCAAGCGCCATGCTGAGAGTGCGTGGAATCGGCGTGGCGGTCATGGTGAGGATATCGACATTGGCGCGCAGGCGTTTGAGTTGCTCTTTCTGACGCACGCCGAAGCGGTGTTCTTCATCAATAATCACTAAACCTAAGTTTTTGAATTTTATATCGTCCTGCACCAATTTGTGCGTGCCGATAACGATATCGACTGTGCCGTCCGCCATGCCTTCCAGTGCGGCTTTGGTGGCTTTGCTGTTGTTGAAACGCGAAAGGCTGGCGACTTTTACGGGGAAATCGGCGAAGCGGTCGGCGAAATTTTGCGCGTGCTGCTCGACCAGGAGCGTGGTCGGAGCGAGTACGGCAACCTGTTTGCCGCCCATCACCGCCACAAACGCGGCGCGCAGGGCGACTTCGGTTTTGCCGAAACCGACATCGCCGCACACAAGGCGGTCCATCGGCTTCGCCTGCGTCAAATCTTTAATCACAGCGGCAATGGCGGCGGTCTGGTCTTCGGTTTCTTCGTAGCCGAAGCCGTCGGCAAACGCTTGATAGTCCAATTCGTTGATTTCAAACTTGTGTCCCGATTGGGCGGCGCGTTGGGCGTAGAGGTTGAGCAACTCGGCGGCGGTGTCGCGCGCTTTTTCGGCGGCCTTGCGTTTCGCCTTGTTCCACGCGCCGCTGCCGAGCTTGTGCAGGGCGACGTTTTCATGCGCCTGACCGGAGTAGCGGCTGATTAAATGCAGTTGCGAAACAGGTACATAAAGCTGCGCTTCGCCCGCGTATTCGAGCAACATCATTTCGTTGGTTTCGCCGCCCAAATCCATCGTTACCAAGCCCATATATCGGCCGATGCCGTGTTCTTCGTGTACAACAGGATCGCCGATATTGATTTCGGCCAGGTCGCGCAACAGGCCGTCTGAAACGGCGGCGTGTTTCTTGCGATGATGTTTGCGCGAACGGGCGACGTATTGATAGAGATCGGATTCGGTGATGACCGCGATGTTTTGATCTTCTAATTTAAACCCGTAAGCCAACGGCGCCACTGTAATCATCAGCGGCTCGTACGCCGATAAAAAACCCTGCCAGTCGGACACGCTTTTGGCTTTCAAACCGTTTTGCTGCAAGAAACCAAGCATGGTTTCGCGTCGTCCCAAACTTTCGGCGCACAGCAAAATCCGCCCATCAAAGGCCGTCTGAAAATCCTTCAATGCCTGCAAAGGCTCGTCGGACTGGCGGTTGACGGCAAGATCGGGCAAGGTGTGTTCTTTGCCGGAAACATCGGGCAGCACTTGTCCGTAGTTTTTCAGACGACCTGCGAACACATCGGCAGAGAGATACAAATGCTGTGGAAGCAAAGGCGGATAGGTTTCATCGCCCTGCGCCATGGCGTAACGCGATTTGACGTCGCTCCAAAAGCGGTTTGCCTCGGCGTGAACGTCGCCCAAAGAGACAAACAGCGCGTCTTCGCCGATATAGTCAAACAGCGTTTCCAGCTCGTTTTCAAAAAACAGCGGCAGGTAATATTCCACGCCCGTGCCAAAGTGGCCGTTACTGACGGCTTTGTACACAGCGGCATCGTTCGGATTGCCATCGACTTCTTCGCGGAAGCGGCTGCGGAAAATCTTTTGCGCCTCGCTGTCTGTGGGGAATTCGTGCGCCGGCAGCAGGCGGATTTCGGAAACGGGGGAAATGGTGCGCTGCGTTTCGGTATCAAAGGTTTTGATGCTGTCGATTTCATCGTCGAACAAATCGATGCGGTATGGCATCTCGCTGCCCATCGGGAACAAATCGACAATCCCGCCGCGCACGGCAAACTCGCCCGCCGCGACAACATGGGAAACATGGTTGTAGCCCGCATCCACCAAATCGGTTTTCAGACGGCCTATATCCAAAGTCTGCCCGGTTTTCAGCCAAAACGTGCGCCCCGCCAGAAACGGCACGGGCGGCAGCTTCTGCATCGCCGTGGCAACCGGTACGAACAACACGTCCGCAGCGCCGCTTTTAATCTGCCACAATGCCGACAAGCGCTCCGACACCAAATCCTGATGCGGAGAAAAACGCTCGTAAGGCAGCGTTTCCCAGTCCGGCAGGAACACCGCCGTATCATGCGGACGGAAAAACAGCCAGGCCGTCTGAAGGCGTAGCGCCTGTTCCGCATCCTGGGTCAAGACAACCTTGAGCTGCTTATGCGGCAGATAACGCGCCAAAGCCAAAGGCAGCGAGCCTTGCGAAAGATTGAGCCAACGGGATTTTTCACGGGGTTTGGGAATCGGATAGGTCATGACAAAAAAACAGTGTGCAATAAGTCAATACAAGCACCGCAGGCCGTCTGAAAATTTTTCAGACGGCCTTTAGTGAGCAAATTAATTTTCAATTTTACTGGATACAGGTTTAAAAGAATACAAGGCCTTACATTTAAACCGCCACGCCGGCCAATTTTCCAATAAACCCGGTTATCACCAATGCTGCCACGCCCCAAAGGCACACGCGTATAACCGCAGGAACAACAGGCGCGCCGCCCAGTTTGGCGGAGACATAACCCAGTAATGCCAGGCCGAACAAAGTGGAGACGGCCAATGCAGGGACAATAGCACTAGAAGCTGTCAACGCGACCAGTAAAGGCAAAATCGCGCCGGCACAAAATGAAGCGGCAGAAGCCAGCGCGGCCTGCATGGGACGGGCAGCAGAGGCTTCGGTAATGCCGATTTCGTCGCGCGCGTGGGCGGCGAGTGCATCGTGTTCCATCAAGGATTGCGCGACTTCGGCGGCAAGCGCGCCGGACAAACCGCGGCGGCGGTAAATTTCAGTCAGCTCTTCCAACTCTGCGTCAGGATTGTTTGCCAATTCGTAGCATTCTTTGTGCAAATCGGCTTTTTCCGTATCCGATTGGCTGGATACGGAAACGTACTCCCCCGCCGCCATCGATACCGCACCCCCGATCAGTGCCGAAATGCCCGTCAACAGCAGGGTTTGGAAATCAGGCGCGGCAGCGGCTACGCCCGTCAACAGCGAGGCAGTGGAAATCAGCCCGTCATTGGCCCCTAATACGCTTGCCCGAAGCCAGTTGTTGCGGTTGCTGAAATGGCGTTCGCTGTGGTGTGAATACATATATGCTCCGATCAATTGGCGGTGTCCAGATGATGATAACATTGTATTGTTTTTTGAAATCCATGTCAGTTCAACCCTGAAACCCAAACATTCACAAATCTTACGGCCATCATTCCAAACCATAGAAACTGACACACATCCTAAAGATTCCTTCAGACGGCCTTTACGCTTTTGCAATCAAATTTATTGTTCCAAGTCATGGCATTATCACAAGACCGTTTTGCACTACTTGGTTTATCGCTCTAAAGATGCTATCTTTATGAATCTTTCCACTCCCTAATCCATTGAAAGGATATATCATGGCCGAAGAAAACAAAATCAAAGTAAACGATTTGCCTGAAGATAAAAAAGAGCAAACCGAAGAAACCGAGCTGCCCGTTGTCAACAACGAAGAAAAACGCGGCGGCCATGGCGAAGGCGGTTGCTGCGGCGCATGCGGCGGCTAATCTTCCCGATAAAGCCTCAAGGCCGTCTGAAAAGTCTTACTTTTCAGACGGCCTTTTCTTTTCTAAACAATAACAGGTAAATGAATGAAAGGACGAAGCAAGGGAATTTAAACCTTGCCGTGTTTGTGCTACATTCATATCTTTACAAACCACAACAATCTGCACACGCAGACACACAAGGAAGAAAAAAATGTTTTGGTATATCGTTGGTTTTTTCGCCTTCATCGTTTCCCTGCTTTCCCTTTGGGTCAATGCCAGCGCATTCGGCATGGAAGAGGATGGCACGCCGCAATCCGAATATGAAAAAATGTTGGGACTGGGTGCGAAATTGAAAGATAAAGAGACAGCCGCGAAAGAGCGCGAAGCGGCACGTTTTCACCCTGACGATTAAGCCTTACCGACTGGACAATCTTGCCGAACTGGGCTAATGTTCCAAACGCATAACGCACACCAACACAACTATACGAGAAGGTAAGAGAAATGACTGTACGAATCGAACACGATTTATTGGGCGACCGCGAAATCCCCGCCGATGTTTATTGGGGTATCCACACGCTGCGCGCCATTGAAAACTTTAAAATTTCCACGCAAAAAATTTCCGACGTACCGCAATTTGTCCGCAGCATGGTGATGGTTAAAAAAGCCACTGCGCAAGCCAACGGCGCATTGGGTGCCATCAAGCCGGAAATCGCGGCCGCCATTGAAAAAGCCTGCGACGAAATATTGGTCAAAGGCCGCTGTCTTGACCAATTCCCGTCCGATGTTTATCAAGGCGGCGCCGGTACTTCGGTCAACATGAACACCAACGAAGTCATTGCCAACCTTGCGCTGGAAGTGTTGGGATACGAAAAAGGCCGCTACGACATCGTCAATCCGATGGACCATGTCAATGCCAGCCAATCCACTAACGACGCCTATCCTACCGGCTTCCGCCTTGCCGTGTATTACAGCATCGGCGAATTGCTCGACAAACTGGCCATCCTGAAAAACGCCTTTGCCGCCAAAGCCGAAGAGTTTAAAGACGTTTTGAAAATGGGACGCACCCAGCTTCAAGACGCCGTACCGATGACGGCCGGACAAGAATTCCAATCTTTCCAAGTGTTGCTGGAAGAAGAAATCCTCAACCTCGACCGCACCCGCTCCCTGCTGCTTGAAGTCAACCTCGGTGCCACCGCCATCGGTACAGGCGTGAATACGCCCAAAGGCTATGCGGCTTTAGTCGTTGAGAAACTCTCCGAAGTCAGCGGCCTGCCTTGCAAACTGACTGAAAACCTGATTGAAGCGACCTCCGACTGCGGCGCATATGTAATGGTACACGGCGCATTGAAACGCACAGCCGTCAAACTGTCCAAAATCTGTAACGACTTGCGCCTGCTCTCTTCCGGTCCGCGCGCCGGTTTGAAAGAAATCAACCTGCCTGAATTGCAGGCCGGCTCTTCCATCATGCCTGCCAAAGTCAATCCCGTGATTCCTGAAGTCGTCAACCAAGTCTGCTTCAAAGTCATCGGCAACGACACCACCATCACTTTCGCAGCCGAAGCAGGTCAGTTGCAGCTGAACGTTATGGAGCCGGTCATCGCCCAATGTATGTTTGAAACCATTTCCCTCTTGGGCAACGCCGCGGTCAACCTGGCCGATAAATGCGTCAAAGGCATTACGGTCAACCGCGAAATCTGCGAACACTACGTCTTCAACTCCATCGGTTTGGTCACTTATCTGAACCCATACATCGGCCACCGCAATGGCGACTTGGTCGGCAAAATCTGCGCCCAAACCGGCAAAGGCGTGCGCGAAGTCGTACTGGAGCGTGGCCTGTTGAGCGAAGAAGAACTCAACCGCATCCTCTCCCCAGAAAACCTGATTAATCCTCATCTGTAATCAGGATTTGAAATCAAAGGCCGTCTGAAACTTTAAACGTTTAAAGTTTCAGACGGCCTTTCGCATTGATATTGATATTTATCGAATTTTTTTGCGAAATTCAGCATTAAAAGATAGCCTGACCGTCAGGTTTGATTTAAGATGGTGTTGCCCCAGCCTGTTTCCTCCTTAAGGTTATGCCGGTAATGATGCCTCAAAAGGAACCGGATATTGGAATAACATCTTCATTTATTAGGAAAACCAGATGAATCAAATTACACGCGAACAAATGCTGCAAGTATTCGAAAATCGCCGCTCTACCCGTTATTACGATCCCAACAAAAAAATCAGCCAAGAAGATTTTGCAGCGATTTTAGAATTTGCCCGCCTCTCGCCCAGCTCTGTCGGCTCCGAGCCATGGAAATTCTTGGTGATTCAAAACAAAGCCCTGCGTGAGAAAATCAAGCCTTTCAGCTGGGGGATGCAATTCCAACTGGACGACTGCAGCCATCTGGTGATTATCCTTGCCAAGAAAAATGCCCGTTACGATACCCCGTTCTTCCGCAGCGTTGCCGAACGCAGGGGCTTGCAAGGCGAGCAGCTGGAAAAAGCGTTGGCAAAATATAAAAGTTTTCAGGAAACTGACATAAAAATTGCCGACAACCAACGCGCGCTCTTTGACTGGAGTAGCAAGCAAACCTATATCGCTTTGGCCAATATGCTCACAGGCGCAGCCGCCATCGGCATCGATTCCTGCCCAATTGAAGGCTTCAACTACGACAAAATGAATGAAGTATTGGCGGCAGAAGGCCTGTTTGATGCCAACGAATGGGGCGTATCCGTAGCGGCAACATTCGGCTATCGCGCCAAAGAAATTACCAAAAAAGCACGCAAACCGATTGAAGAAATGGTGACTTGGGTTGAATAAGCGGTTTGGATTTTCAGGGCGGCCCATGCCGCCCTTTTATTTTTTTTCTAAAAGAGAAGCAAATTCCGTAACAACAAAGACTGCTAAAATCCAAATAAAAAGGCCGTCTGAAACCCTGTGTCAGAAATCCTAGATTTCATTTCACAATGTTTCAGACGGCCTTGTTTAATACGCTACGGCTTAAAACGACACTTTCAAACTGCCGTAGAAAGCACGGCCATGTTCGTTGTATGTTTGTGCGCCGGCAGTTGTGCGGTACAGTTTTTTATTGAACAGGTTGCTGACACCGCCACGGACGGCCACGCGTTTGTTCCAGTTGTAGCCTGCATTGATGCCCCAAATACCGTAAGAGCCGACTTGGGTTTGGTTATGTTCGGAAGTCAAAGGAGTAACCCCTGCACGCAGATTACCGTCTCGTTCCAGTCTATTAATCGCCACGCCACGCGGTTTGGTACGGCCGTAGTGGGTAAAGGTCAGGTTGGCATCAAAACGTTCGTTTGGTGTCCAAGACAGCGTGCTGTTGAGGGTATGCTTCGGTACCAGAGACAATGGATTGCCTTGATAATCTTCAGATTTGTGCATATAAGTGAAATTATTGCTCCACTTGAGTGTGTCATGCAACGGAATCACCAAGTTGCCTTCGATACCCGAAATAGTCGCTTTCGGCGTATTTTCCCATTGCAAAAGCCAGTTGCCGATATTGCTGGTGGCAATAATATTTTCACCAATCACGATTTTGTTGCGGTACGCGTTGTGGAAATAAGTCGCGGATGCCTGCCAGCCGTTTTTATTGAACTCAAGGCCAATCTCTTTATTGATACTGGTTTCAGGTTTCAAATTGCCATTGCCCATGTAGTAGCAACGGACACTGTTCGGCGCATTGAGCGGACAGCCCTGACCGCGTGTGTACAGGATAAAGTCAGGATTGGTTTGATACAGGTTTGGCGCTTTATACGCACGGGCAATACCACCTTTAACCAACCAGTTTTCGCCGATTTGATGCGAGAAGTTCAAAGCCGGACTCCAGTTGCTGCCGCTGTCGCTGTTGTGGTCGAAGCGGATGGCCGGAATCAGATGGGTTTTGTCGGTCAACGAAATATTGTCTTCAACGTATGCCGCCCAGTTGCGTTGCGATGCCTTACCGCCGCGCGTTGCGGAGATACCGTTAAACGCATCGGTTTTACCTTGGTCTTTAAATCCCTGACTATTGGAAGCAGGATCATCCAACTTACTGTCAGTAAATTCTGCACCGACTGTCAATACATTATCGACTCCAAGTTTAAACGGAATATTCGCTTCGCTGCTGAAGCGCAGGTTTTTCAGACGGCTTTGAACAAAATCCAAGCCTGTGTAGCTGCCTTCCGGACCACCGGCCAAACCTTCAGGCAAGTGGCTGTTGACTGTACGCTCATAACTGATCACGTTTTTGGTATCGCCCCATTCCCATGCGCCGTCATGCGTTAAAGAATAAGCGGAACGATATAAACGGGCAGTTTCGGCTTTGCCGTCAGCTAAAGAATTAACTAAAGCAGAACGCGGATTGCTGTTTTGCGTATCGCCGTTGTAGATATTGCCCTGACGGCTGTAGCTGCTGTCTAAAATCAATGTTTGCGCAGGGCTGATTTTCCATTGCAGACGGCCGGCAATGTCTTTATTGCGTACGCCTTCGACACCAGCCGCGCTGTCGTTGCCGTGTCCGGCATTGATATCGGCCGCATCTGCATCCGTTTTATTGAGGTTGCCGTAAATGCGGAAGCCCAAAGTATCTTGGATAATCGGGCCGCTCAAATTAAAGCCGATACGGCGGGTTGCGCCTTCTTTGCTGTCTTGCGGTTGATTGGCATAAAGATTGACCTGGCCTTTAAATTCTTTAGACACTTTTTTGGTAACGATATTGACCACGCCGCCCATCGCGCCGGAGCCGTAACGTGTTGCCGCCGGACCGCGCAAAACGGTAATGGATTCAATTTCTTCAACCGGCACCCAGTTGCTGTCACCGCGCGTATTGCGTTCACCGCGCATACTGATACGCTCGGATTGGCGCGAGTTCACAGGCTTACCGTCAATCAGAATCAATGTGTTTTCAGGGCCCATACCGCGCAAGTCGATTTGACGTTTGTTGCCGCGCTGACCCGTCGCCGTATTGCCGGTCAGGTTGACGCCCGGCATGGTGCGGACAAATTCGGAAATATCGTTGACGGCCGGACGCTTGTCGATGTCGTCTTTTGAAATACGCGACACGCCCAGCGACTGTTGCAGTTGCTTCTCGGCAGTAACGTAAACGGTATCGACTTCAGCCTGTTCGGCAGCTTTCTCTTCAGCAGCGTGAGAGAATGCGCTGATTAATGCCAAAGGCAAAATGGCGAGTGTGAATGTTTTCATTGCATCGTTTCTCTTTAACTTTGTTTGTTAAAATCAAAATAAAAATTATTCGGGATTTTAAATAAACTTAACAGAGTTTTCAATGCAATTAAGAGTGATTTACAATTATTCGTTAAATTAAGCCAATAAAAATAACCAAATGCCTAATAATTAAAAAGGCCGTCTGAATCGGCATGAAAGGGAATCTGAGATTTCCATCATACCGTTCAGACGGCCTTATTCAAATTTTAATTATTTGCCTGCTGCTTTTTGCAAAAGGGCATACAATTCGTCTTTGAGTTTGAGTTTGGCTTTTTTCAGCTCCTCGATTTCTTCGGCGCCGCTGGTTACCACGTTATTCACCAAACCGGAAATTTTATCGTCCAGCTCGTTGTGCTCCTCAAACAAACGGGCAAAGTGTGCATCCTCTTGTTTCAGTTTAGAAATCAGATCGCGATATTCTGGAAACATTTTGTTTTCCTCTCTTGTTAATTAAATAAAAAAGTACTGCTGCCAAAAACTAGGACGAATTAATCTTTAGCTTCATTATAACAAACACGGGCGTTTTATCCAGTCTTTTTTAAGCCGAAACTGTTTTATGTCAAAATTAATAATATCACCATTAGCCATCGCCCCAATGGAAAGAAACGGGTTTCTAGACGGTTTGCCGACTTGGGCATACAATCGGGCTTATGCGTTTACACAATGGCCGAACCACCCTATTCCGTCATATCAACGGCATGGACGGACAATTTATCCTGCTTGAAAACCATCCATCATGGATGCCGGTCAATGATGCCGATTTCAACCATGCCGCGCCCCTGCCCGACGGTTTGGCCGTGCACGAAGAATCATTTTATCCATTTGAAAAAATAGATGCCGCCGAATCGGCAGACAATATCAAAATCTTCAGCGAAGAAGCCCTACGACTGGAGAAAGAGCGTTTAAATGCGGCGGCTATGGCCGAGCTGGCAAAAAATCTTCAAGCCGCCCAAGCCGAAGCCGATTTGGCCGCGCTTTTGGAAAAAATGGATTTTCATTTAAAACAAGATGATATTTTCAAATAAATCCTTCAGCTCCAGGCCGTCTGAAACCAAACGCCTGACGAAATTGTTGACAATGTAAGAAAAATAGTTCATCTTGAACCAATCCGCAGTACTCCATCCCTTATTTTCAGCCCAACACAAAGGAACCGAGAACATGTTTTCAAAAAGCGTTACCCTCGCACAATATGACCCCGATCTGGCAGCCGCCATCACCCAAGAAGACCAACGCCAGCAAGACCATGTCGAGCTGATTGCTTCAGAAAACTACGTCAGCTGCGCCGTTATGGAAGCCCAAGGTTCGCAATTGACCAATAAATACGCCGAAGGCTATCCGGGCAAACGCTACTACGGCGGCTGCGAATACGTCGATATTGTCGAACAATTGGCGATTGACCGCGCTAAAGAGTTGTTTGGCGCAGAATATGTCAACGTCCAACCACACTCCGGCTCGCAAGCCAACCAAGCCGTATATGCTTCTGTTTTAAAACCGGGCGACACCATTTTGGGCATGTCTCTGGCACATGGCGGCCACTTGACCCACGGTGCCAGCGTCAACATCTCCGGCAAACTCTACAATGCCATTACTTATGGTTTGGATGAAAACGAAGTTCTCGATTATGCCGAAGTCGAACGCTTGGCGCTTGAACACAAACCCAAAATGATTGTGGCAGGCGCATCTGCTTACGCACTGCAAATCGACTGGGCGAAATTCCGCGAAATCGCCGATAAAGTCGGCGCATACCTCTTTGTCGACATGGCACACTACGCCGGCCTGATTGCCGGCGGTGAATATCCCAACCCCGTACCATTCTGCGACTTCGTGACCACCACCACCCACAAAACCCTGCGCGGCCCTCGCGGCGGTGTGATTTTGTGCCGTGACAATACCCACGAAAAAGCGTTGAATTCCGCCATCTTCCCAAGCCTGCAAGGTGGTCCGCTGATGCACGTCATCGCTGCCAAAGCTGTGGCGTTTAAAGAAGCGTTGCAACCTGAGTTCAAACAATACGCAAAACAAGTGAAAATCAACGCCGCAGCAATGGCGGAAGAGTTGGTTAAACGCGGTTTGCGCATCGTTTCCGGCCGTACCGAAAGCCACGTTTTCCTCGTTGACCTGCAACCGATGAAAATCACCGGCAAAGCCGCCGAAGCCGCTTTGGGTAAAGCACACATTACCGTCAACAAAAACGCCATCCCGAATGATCCGGAAAAACCATTTGTGACCTCCGGCATCCGCATCGGCTCCGCCGCCATGACCACACGCGGCTTTAACGAAGCCGACGCGCGCGTATTGGCGAACTTGGTTGCCGACGTATTGGCCAACCCTGAAGACGAAGCCAACCTCGCCAAAGTCCGCGAACAAGTGACTGCTTTGTGCAATAAATATCCGGTTTACGGCGCATAAGCATTTCGCCTTGGATAAAATAACAGGCCGTCTGAACTTCAGACGGCCTTTTTTATTGCAACTTTCTTTTAAATTTCAAAACTGTTTGTTTCGCTGACTTTGCGTATCATGCCTGCCGCGACAGTATGGTTGGTGGCTTCGTCAATCAAAATAAACGCGCCTTGTGCATAGTTGTCTTCGTATGTGGCAGCGGCGAGCGGCTGCTGGGTTTTGAGGCTGACGCTGCCGATGTCGTTGAGCTTGAGCGTTTCGGCGGATTCGACCCGGCTGAGGGTATTGACGTCCCAAACGTAGGCAATTTCGCTGATTTTTACGGGCGTGGTTTGGGTCGTGTGTTTCAGCAAATATTTGCGGCGCAGATTGAGCGGAATATCGTCAAACCAGCAAAGCGCGGCTTGGAATTGTTGCTCGGGAACAATGGCGCTGTCGGCTGAAACAATGCTGTTGCCGCGTGAAATATCGATGTCCGTATCCAAAACAACGGTCAACACTTCCCCTGCTTCGGCAGATTCGGTTTTACCGTTGGCATTGTAGATTTCGGCAACTTTGGCAACATGGCCGCTGGGCAGAACTTTGACTTCATCGCCCACTTTCAGACGGCCTGCTTCCAATCTGCCTTGATAGCCGCGGAAGTCGTCGCTGCTGCTGCCGTCTTGGCGCGCCACGCGTTGTACGGGAAAATGCGCGGCTTGATCGGCGGCGTTTTGACGGTTGACGGGCAGGCTTTCGAGCAAAGGCAGAAGCGGCAAACCTTGATACCACGGGGTTTGGCTGCTGGCATTGACGATGTTGTCGCCTTTTAAGGCGCTGATGGGCAGGAAGTGGATTTGGGCTTGGAGGCCGATTTGCTCCGCCAGTTTGCGATAGGCCTCGGTAATGGCTTGATATTTGGCTTCGTCAAAGTCGAGCAGGTCGAGTTTGTTGACGGCGACAATGATATTGGGGCAGCCCAAGAGCTTCAAAATCGCGCTGTGGCGTTTGGTCTGCGGCAGGAGGACGGGTTCGCTGCCGGAAAAATCGACGCGCGTGGCATCGACTAAAATAATGGCGGCATCGGCAGTCGATGCACCTGTAACCATATTGCGCGTGTATTGCTCGTGTCCCGGCGTATCGGCAATAATGAATTTGCGTTTGGGCGTGGCAAAATAACGGTAGGCGACGTCAATGGTAATGCCTTGTTCGCGCTCGGCGGCAAGGCCGTCTGTCAGGCTGGCGAAGTCGGGCGTTTCGCCGTTTTCGGCAGCGCGGTTGAGCTTGTCGAGCTGGTCGGTCAGCAAGGTTTTGCTGTCGTAGAGCAGGCGGCCGATGAGGGTGGATTTGCCGTCATCAACACTGCCGGCGGTGATGAAGCGCAAAAGCGGGGCGGTGGTTGCGGTCATGGTTCTTTCCTATTTCTCGTGATTTCTCAAACTGGACTCTACTTTAAACAGGCCGTCTGAAAATGGGAAAGAATGTTTGGTTGTTAAAAAAGATATTTTTGTTATATCGATTTTCTGCGCGTGGCCAACCAACAAACAACCGAACCTGCGCACACCATCCCTGCCCCCTGCCAAAACTGTACAGACAGCGGCGCACTGATGACAAACGAAGACACCAGCGCGGAAAACACAGGGATAAAATAAGATGCGCCCGCCAATACCGTCATATTCCCGCGCGAAATACCGATGTTCCAAACCGCATAGCCCAAACCCATGCAAGACGCGGCGGCCAGGGCATAGCCGACGGACTCCGCATCAAAATTTAGACTGTGTGTCCCGCCGATAAAATATTCCGCCCACAAAAGCAACGACACCAGCATAAAGAAAAAGCCCACGCTGCTTCCTTCCGCTTTCACGCGCGCCGTCAGCGTGCAATATGCCGCCCAAAAAAGTGCATCGGCCAATGCCATCAGATAACCGGCAGGATTGGTGCGGACATTGTGATAAATCCCCGAAAGCGACAATCCGCCGTCGCCGCCCAATACCGTGGCAATCCCGAAAAACGACAATACAAAGCCTATGCCTATCCACCATTTTGCCGGCTGCCCGTTGAAACAGACCGCGCCTAAAATAGTAAACGTCGGCCACAAATAATTGACCATGCCGATCTCAACCGTCTGTCGGGCATTTTGAGCAAAACCGACCGACAACGACAAACACAGTTCGCAGCCGACAAAAAACACACTCGCCCAAAACAGATAGCTGCGGTTGTAATTGCGCAAATGCGGCCGGCCGAAAATCAGCCAAATCAATACGGTAGACAGGGTGTACATCATTGCCGCGCCGCCCACTGCCCCCATATGCAGGCTCAAAGAGCGTATCAGAGAAATGACAAAGCTCCACAAAGCAACGGCAAGCAGCCCGATGGCAGTAGCTTGTTTGGAGGAGATGTTTTGAGATAAGAAATGAATCATGGCGTATGTGTTGAAGATGTTATTAGGTTTATCGTAGTTTGAATATATCGTTTCTACATTAATTATTTTAACGGTTTCAAAGCCGTCTGAAAATGATTGTTTCAGACGGCCTTCTATTTGCAATTAGTCCTAAATATGACTATAATCTGCATCCAATTAGTCAATATCAGGACCAATTTATGAATCAGCTCGACCAACTCGGTATGCGCATCAGCCGCATAGACAGCGCATTCGACCAATGGATTAAACAGCAAAACACCAACTACAATACCTTAGCCGTTCTCTACACCTTAGCCACCGAAGGCAGCCGCACTCAAAAATACATAGGCGAAGAATGAAGCCTGCCCAAGCAAACCGTTTCCGGCACATGCAAAACGCTGGCAGAACAAGGCTTGCTGATATTTCACAAAAGCGAACAAGACAAACGCGAACGCTTATTATCGCTGACCGAGCAAGGCAAGAAATCTGCCGCCCCATTGGTGCAAAACATGCAGGAATTCAGCAAACGAATTTTTACCGCCTTCGGTGAAAAACGTGCAGCCCGACTGTTTGCCGATTTGGACGCATTGGCCGAATTAATGGCGCAAACCCTCAATACTAAATAAGGAGGGCAACCATGTGGAAAATGTTGAAACACATCGGTCAAACACACCGCCGCAAACTAATCACAACCTTCTCTCTCGTCGGCTTGGATAATCTGCTCTTGCTGGTATATCCCGTGTTTGGCGGCTGGGCGATTAATGCCGTTATGGAAGGCAACGTCTGGCAGGCAATGTTGTATGGTGTGGTGGTTTTATTAATGTGGATAATCGGTGCCGCCCGCAGGATAGCCGATACGCGCACATTTACCCAGATCTATACTGAAATAGCCGTCCCGGTCGTTTTGGAACAGCGCAAGCGAGAAGTACCGCATTCCGCCATTACTGCACGCGTCGCCCTATCGCGTGAGTTTGTCAGTTTTTTTGAAGAACACCTGCCCATCGCTGCTACTTCGCTGGTCTCCATCTTCGGTGCATGTATGATGTTGCTGATATTGGAATTTCGGGTGGGCGTATTGGCTGTCGCGATACTTGCCCTGTTTTTATGGTTGCTGCCGCGTTTTGCCGCCACCAGCGAAAACCTATATTTCCGTTTAAACAACCGGCTTGAACGCGACAATCACTTTATCCGCGACGGCAACGAACATCAGCTCTACCGCCACTACGGCTGGGTTGCCAAACTACGCGTGCTGATTTCCAACCGCGAAGCCTTAGGCTATCTCAGTATCGGCATAGCGATGAGCATATTGTTCGGCTTCGCCTTTATACACATGACACTTAAAGGCTATGGCAGTGCCGGCCATATCTATTCCGTCAGCACTTATTTATGGATGTTTGCAATGAGCTTGGACGATGTACCGCGCTTGGTCGAACAATACTCCAATTTAAAAGATATCGGACAACGCGTTGAACTCTCGGAAGAAAACAATCTTTCCAAGGCCGTCTGAAACCTTAACACACTATCAGGATATATTATGAGTTGGTTTTATTTAATCTTAGCCGGTATGCTGGAAATCGGCTGGCCATTGGGCTTAAAGCTGGCACAACAGGAAGGCTACCGCTGGCATGGCTTTGCCGCCGCTTTTGCCTGTATCGCCGGTAGCGGATACCTTCTTTACCTTGCCCAAAAAAGTATTCCGATGGGTACAGCCTACGCCGTTTGGACAGGCATAGGCGCGGCAGGCGCATTTTTAGTGGGCGTAGCCTTTTTCAACGATGCCGCCAACTTCGGCCGCTGGCTCGGCGCATTCTTAATTATTTCAGGCGTAATCGTCATGAAACTTTCCAGCCATTAAAAAACCGCAAAGGCCGTCTGAAACCAAGACGGCCTTCTTATATTCCGAATATAACGAAATCATCTTAAATTAAAACCAAGCATTCTTTCCTTTTTTCAGACGGCCTGTTTAAAGTAGCAACTGTTCATTATTCAAACAATCGGCTATAGCCGTCCCAACAAAGGAAACAAAATGAGCCAAGCCAATCCACTGCCTACCGAACTCTCCGCCCAACTCTCCGCCCTATCCCCCACCCAACTTGCCTGGCTCTCCGGCTATTGCTGGGCGCAAAGCCAAGGCGTATCCGGCACAGCGGCCGAACCGACCATCCTGCAAGCAGCCGCCCCGACAGTCAGCCGCCGCGTGTTAGTCCTTTCCGCCTCCCAAACCGGCAACGCACGCAGCGTTGCCGAATCCTTACACGCCAAACTTCAAGCCGCCGGCGTAGAAGCCCGCCTCAGCAGCGCAGGCGATTTCAAAAGCAAAACCCTGCCTGACGAAGACATCGTCCTTTTGGTTACCTCCACCCAAGGCGAAGGCGAACCGCCCGAAGAAGCCCTACCCCTGTACAAATTCATCTACGGCAAAAAGAAACCCGACCTCAGCAAACTCACCTTTGCCGTCTTAGGGCTTGGCGACTCATCCTATCCCAACTTCTGCCAAGCAGGCAAAGACTTTGATGCCAAATTTGCCGAACTGGGCGCAGGCCGTCTGAACGACTTGGGCATTTGCGACTTAGAGTTCCAAGCAAATGCCGACGCATGGGTAGCCGCCATCGTACCCAAAGTAGCCGAATTGACCGCCCAAGCAGCAAGCCCTAGTGCAAATACCGCAGCACACAGCCCGGCCACCCCAAGCAGCGGCACCGCATACACCAAAGAAAACCCCTACACAGCCACCCTCTCCGTGCGCCAAAAAATCACCTCACACACCGCAGAAAAAGACGTCGAACACATCGAAATCGACCTCAGCGGCTCAGGTTTGCATTATCAGGCAGGCGACGCACTCGGCGTATGGCCGCTGAATGCCGCCGACCTCGTTCAAGAAATCCTCGACCTCAACCAACTGACCGGCAGCGAAACCGTCCAACTTTCAGACGGCCGCGAAACCGGCATCCGCACCGCCCTGACCGAATCCGCAGATATTACCCAAAACACACCGGCATTCGTCCAACAATACGCCGAATTAACAAATAACGAAGAACTCAAAACCATAGCCGCAGATAAAGCCCAACTGGACGCCTACCTCGCCGTCACACCGCCCGTCGGCGTATTCGCAGCCTATCCGCACCCACTGGACGCACAAACCCTATACAGCCTCTTCCGCCCACAAACCCCGCGTCTCTATTCCATCGCCTCCGCACAAGACGAAGTCGGCGAAGAAGTCCACCTCACCATCGGCGTCGTCCGTTTCGACCACCACGACCACACCTACACCGGCGCAGCATCCGGCTACTTGGGCGAACGCCTCGAAGAAGGCAGCGAAGTCCGCGTCTTTGTCGAACCCAACCCCAACTTCCGCCTGCCGCAAAACGGCGATACACCCATCATCATGATCGGCGCAGGCACAGGCGTCGCCCCCTTCCGCTCCTTCATGCAACAACGCGCCGCCAATGGCGACAGCGGCAAAAACTGGCTCTTCTTCGGCAACCAACGCCTGGCCGACGACTTCCTCTACCAACTCGAATGGAGCGATTGGCGCAAAGACAGCCTCCTCACCCGCGCCGACCTCGCATGGAGCCGACAAGGCGAACACAAAGTCTATGTCCAACACAAAATCACCGAACGCGCGGCCGAAGTTTGGAACTGGCTGCAACAAGGCGCACATATCTACGTCTGCGGCGACGCCGCACGCATGGCACGCGATGTCGAAAACGCCCTGATCGAAGTCATCGAAACCCAAGGCAAACTCAGCCGCGACGAAGCCGAGGACTACCTCAACGACCTGCGCGAAGACAAACGCTACCAACGCGACGTTTATTGATTGGATAAGCCAAAATAAAGGCCGTCTGAAAGCTGGATTTCAGACGGCCTTTTTAAGGAACTTGCTCGGATTGTTATCAATTTATCTTGTCTTGCATTATAATTGTGCAAATTTGACTCACTCGAAAGAAAATAAATTGGAAGGATTACAACAACTTGTAGATTTATTGGTGGGTTTTATCGATTGGATATTGAAATTACTGGCCTTCTTGTTTTAAACTACGTTCCATACTTTTATACATTAAAGACGTATTTTCATCATGCAAACCGCGCAATGCTCTGCTACTTTCTTCTATTGGTACCACACAAACGTGCGGTACTTTTTTGCGCTTGTCTGAAACAGACCAAATTGAAAATACGCAAATCAGAGCCGCCTCAATTGAGCGGCTTTTTTTATACCCACCATGGCCGCTTAAATCCACCCATTTTTAAGAAATAAGGAATACAGCCATGACCGCTTCAACCAAAATCCACAGCCAAACTCAAATGTTACACACCTGCCGCATGGTCGTTGATAGCAACAGCCACCACAGCATGCCCAACACGCTCACTTTGCCTGATACGCCCGACAACCTCATCAGCGAAGCCTTAATTCCGCAAGTGCGCACCATCGCGACTTTGATTGCCGCAGAACGTCACGATTTCAATCAAAGCAGCCCCAGTGTTTTTACCGATGAAGCGGATTTCTTCGCGGCGCGTATTTTGGTTTTGGGCGTACGCCGTTTCCATTTGGACATTACCCTGTTGCCCATGCTCAAAACCGCCAACAAACGCGCCGAAGCCTTCGCCAAACGCCATCACATGCCCTTCTCTCCTGCTGAAATGCAAATGTCCCTGCACACCCGCCGCCCTGCCAACCTGCTGATTATCGAAACCGAACACGAGATGCCTGCACTGGGCAACCTGGCCGCCAACAGCCGTGCATTTGCCGCGCAACTTTCCAATATTATTTTGTAAAACCACTTGAAAAACAGGGAAATGGTTTAATATTAGGCAAACACACTCCGCCGAAATCTCGGCAAAGACAAACTTCTCTCAGGAAAAACAATGAAAAAACTGATTGCCTTAGCCGCCCTTTCCACTTTCACCCTTGCTGCCTGCAAAGACAATACCCAAGCGCAACTTGAGCAGCAACAAAAACAAATCGAAGCATTGCAACAACAGTTGGCACAACAAACAGGCCAACAAGAAGACAATACGGTTTACCAGCTCACGCCAGAAGCCGTGAAAGACACCATTCCTGCCGAGGCACAAGCCAACGGCAACAACGGCCAACCGGTAACCGGTACAGACGGCCAACAATACATCTACGACCAATCCACTGGCAGCTGGCTGCTGCAAAGCTTGGTGGGTACGGCAGCCGGTGCATTTATCGGCAACGCATTGGCCAATAAATTCACACAGGCGCGCAATCAAAACAGCCCGATTGCCCGTCAAGCCCGTGCCAACTATTATCAAAGCGCACGTCCAAACGGACGCACCAGCCAACAGCTGAATACACGCACCCTGCGTGCCCAGCAACAAAATGCCCAGCAGCAACAACGATACCGCGAAACTACGCGTCAGCCTTCCAACTACCGCCGCCCAAGCATGGGTCGGGGCTTTGGCCGCCGTCGCTGATTCGGTTTATATCCCATCTTTGATATAAACGCTCCCAATATAAAAGGCCGTCTGAAAATCAGATTTTCAGACGGCCTTTGGTTTCTTAGCTATCTATTCTGAATAACTCGATAGCCATTTTCTACGCTTTTACCTGTCTTGGCACAAAGTTCATCACCGCATCGCACGATATTGGCTCTATTGATGCGACCAACCATATCTGCATCCTGTCGTTTTTGGTCAATCAACATTGTATAAAAGAAAGATAATGCCAATCCACCAATAACCAATGTTGCCATTGCAAGCGAAATAACCCATACCAAACGTGAAGAAATCTTCTGATTTTCTTCATTTACCTTATTCAAATATACATTGAATTCACGTACTTGATCAGCCATTTGGTTGCGTGCCTTTTCCATATCACGCACATACCCTGCCACAGAATTCGACATTTCTTTCGTCACTTCCGCACGCACCATCTCTGTAATCATCTTGCGTTGATCGTAAAGTGATTTATCCAATTTATCCTCAAGATTTTGGACAATCTGATGAGCACTTTGCCTAAATTGTACCATTACCTCGGCGGTTTCAAGCAAAAGATTATGTGCCTGTTCAAGTTCGTTATTATTCATACGTCACTATCTATTGAAAGAATAAGGAAAAAACGTACCATCAGCATTCTTCAAATTTGGGAAGGATTTAACCAAACGAACGACCTCCATAGCTGCGCTCTTCTTGAACTTGAGGAGTATTTTGAGCAACTTCTTGAGCCTGATTTTGTTTTAAAGTCTCTCGCAACTCATCTCTAAAATTTGCCACCACATCGGCATTGTCAGCCAATGCTTTGGCTGTGAACGTACCATCTTTGTCGTTTTTAAAGCCTTGAATTAGAGCTTGGAGTTTATCGGCTGAGGTTTGCTCAGCATATTGAAGATTATCTGTTTGATTATTTTGTGCACTCAAATCCAAAAGGTCTAAAACCCCTGCTTTGTTAGGATCTTTAGGGACGAGATTTTTATCCAATTTATTTTCAGAACCAGGGGCAAGATGATCACCCAAACCATAACCATCTTTTTCAGGTTCTTTAAGCCTAGCTTCACGTAATACGGTAGCTGCAATAGTATTGGAGTTCTGACGCAAAAAATCATAAGGATAAATATTGTCTTTGCTTCGAGCATTCCTCACCATTTCTGCCCATTTCTCAGATAAATCAGACGCTTCCGTGATTAACTCACGGTATTGTTTTTGTCCTGGGTGTCTAGTAGAAGAATCTGGGTTGTTGCTATCATATGGCATACCCGCAATGACTCTTATATTACCAAGGGGTAAATTTGGGTTTGTATTTTCTTCATCTGTCCAACCACTAATGGTATACTGCTTCCCCATTTTATCAGTATAAAGCAGAAACATATGATGATAATCATATCCCAAACTACCAAGCTTTCTGTAACCAACTTCTATTTTCTCTGACATGATCAATTTCCTTGTAGTTTTATAGATTGTTGCTCTTATCTAGATAAGAAACATTTTTTAGTAATTGCCCACTTTTATTAAAAAACAGACTAATGTATAAATCACGTCTATTACCTAAATAACCTTCACCTCTTTGATAATGGATAAGTAGGTTATCATCTGAATTTTCTAGAATCTTAAACTCGTTAGGAATTAAATTGATAATTTCATTTTTAGTTAGTCCCGAATGAAGATATTGTGAAACAATATTACTAACATCTGCACGCTGGCTTGCAATATCTGTAATACGGGTTTTTAGAATTTCATTTAACATCAGATTTAAGTTAACCATATTCTTTCTATCTTTCAAGTTAGAGTGTTGAATTTGTGCTTTTTTTTCATGATTATTGGCTTCACAACCAGCAGAAAATAGAGCAAGTACAGCAAATGATACAGGAAGTAATTTTCTCATATTTTAAGTACCTTTTTATTTCTAATCTACTGATTCTAACTTACTTTTTCTGTATCCTCAACAATTTCTTTTGTAACTTTCAAAGAATCTATTTTTTAGGGGTAATAACAATACAGAGACCTTTGCAAAAAAGCCCTTCCCCCAACAGCCGAAAACTAAATAAAGATTTTCGGCTGTTTTTGTTTCAAATATCCACTGATTCTACTCAAATACCCCCTTAATCTCTCTTGGACACCCGATAATCAGGCATCCGGGCTGCCTTTTAGGCAGCAACAGGCACACTTAGCCTGTTAGTCGCTTTCAACAGGTTCAAACACATCGCCTTCAGATGGCTTTGCGCACTCACTTTGAGCAGCCCGAAATAGGCTGCCCGCGCATAGCGGAATTTACGGTGCAGCGTACCGAAGCTTTGTTCGACCACATAACGGGTCTTCGATAAATATCGGTTGCGTTTGGTTTGCGCTTCCGTCAGCGGACGGTTGCGGTGGGCTTTACGCATAATGCAGTCCAACAACCGATGCTCTTTCAGATGTTGCCGGTTTTCCTTACTGTCGTAGCCTTTGTCGGCATAGACGGTCGTACCTTCGGCAATGCCTTCCAACAAAGGGGACAGATGGTTGCACTCATGGACATTGGCGGGGGTGATGTGCAGTTTCTCGATATAGCCCTCCTCATCGGTACGGGTATGTTGTTTGTAACCGAGTTTGTAGAGGCCGTTTTTCTTTGTCCAGCGGGCATCGCTGTCTTTACTCGGTGTGGTTTGTCCGCTGACTTGTCCTTCTTCATCGACTTCTATGGCCTGACGCTGTTTGCTGCCGGCGGTCTGAATAATGGTGGCGTCAACGACGGCGGAGGATGCTTTCTCTACTTTTAGGTTTTTTTCGGTCAGTTGTCGGTTAATCAGTTCCCGCAATTCGGACAGGGTGTCGTCTTGCGCCAGCCAGTTGCGGTAGCGGCATAAGGTGCTGTAATCGGGGATGCTCAGTTCGTCAAAGCGGCAAAACAGGTTGAAATCAATGCGGGTGATAAGGCTGTGTTCGAGTTCGGGATCGGAGAGGCTGTGCCATTGTCCGAGCAGGACGGCTTTGAACATGGACAACAAGGGATAGGCGGGACGGCCGCGGTGGTCTCTAAGGTAACGGGTTCTTTGACGATTCAGGTACTGTTCGATCGGTTGCCAATCAATCACCTGATCCAGCTTCAATAGTGGGAAGCGGTCGATGTGTTTGGCGATCATGGCTTGGGCGGTTTGCTGGAAGAAGGTACTCATGGAAAATCCCCTAAATGTCTTAGTAGGAATTTAGGGGATTTTGGGGAATTTTGCAAAGGTCTCAATACAATATCAATATGTTACACAACTACTTCCCGAACTAATGCCAGTACTAATATATCCTGAACATTCATGAGTTTTTCCTACTTCACAGAGCATAGCCTCTACTTTTTTCTCTGTTTTCTGATGACAAACTTGTCAGGTCTGTCTGTATGCGTTATGCCCAGAAGTCTCGCGGTGCGTCCAATACGGGTTTGACGATACCGGTACGGACGGCAAAATCGCCGAAGCCTTCATCATCGAATCGGTTTTGCGCCCAATCGGCTACCCAGCCTTCGACAATTTCAAGGATTTCAGGTTCGGTAATATTTTCTTTAAACAGGCGCGGGATGCGGGTGCCTTCGCGGTTGCCGCCTGCGTAAAGGTTGTAGCGGCCGACGGCTTTGCCGACCAAGCCGATTTCCGCCAGCATGGCGCGGCCGCAACCGTTGGGGCAACCGGTTACGCGCAAAACGATGTATTCGTCTTCCAAGCCGTATTTGGCGAACATGTCATCAATTTTATCGGAGAATGTCGGTAGGAAGCGTTCGGCCTCCGCCATTGCCAACGGGCAAGTTGGCAAGGCAACGCAAGCCATGGAGTTTTCACGCTGGATGGTAATCGATTTGCTGATAAGGCCATGATCTTTGGCGATTTTATCAATCGTGTCTTTCAATTCGGGCGGTACATTGGCAACCACCAGATTTTGGTTGGCCGTCAGACGGAAGTCGCCGGGATGGATTTTGGCAATTTCACGTACGCCGGTTTTCAAAGGTCTGCCGGGATAATCGAGCAGGCGGCCGTTTTCAATAAACAAAGTCAAATGCCAGTTGCCTTCATGCCCTTGTACCCAGCCGATATGGTCGCCGCGATGGGTGAATTCATAAGGGCGGATGGGTTCAAATTTAATGCCCATGCGCCTTTCGACTTCTTCTTTGAACACATCTACGCCGACGCGTTGCAGCGTATAGCGTGTACGCGCTGCTTTGCGGTCGCTGCGGTTGCCCCAGTCGCGCTGGGTGCTGACGACGGCTTCAGCGGCGTTGAGGGTGTATTCCAGCGGAACGAAACCAAATTTATAGGAAATATTGGGATAAGTTTTGGTATTGCCGTGTTCGCTGGATAAACCGCCGCCTACCAATACATTAAAACCCACCAACTTGCCGTTTTCTGCAATCGCCACAAAACCCAAATCGTTGGAATGAATGTCCACATCGTTATCAGGCGGAATCACAACGGCGGTTTTGAATTTGCGCGGCAAATAGGTTTTACCCAAAATCGGCTCTACGTCGTCGGCAATTTCTTTATTGCGCGGCTCGGTCGGCTCGGTCGTGAACACTTTTTCACCGTCCAGCCATACATCGGCATATGCCATGGTACGCGGCAGGAGGTGCATACTGATGCGCGCCGCCCATTCATAGGCTTCTTGGTGCAAAGTACTTTGTACAGGATTGCTGGTGCACAACACATTACGGTTGACATCGCTGGCTGTGGCAATGGAATCCAAACCCAGTTTGTGCAATGCCTGATGTGCCTGTTTTAAATCGGTTTTCAGAATGCCGTGGTATTGGAAGGTTTGGCGGTTGGTCAGGCGGATGGAGCCGTAAATTGTATTTTCGCCGGCAAATTTATCGATACCCAGCCACTGTTTCGGCGTAATGATGCCGCCGGGCAAACGGCAACGCAACATCATGTTTTTTAAAGGTTCAAGCTTTTGTTCGGTACGCTCGGCACGGATATCGCGGTTGTCCTGTTCGTACATGCCGTGGAAGCGGATAAGTTGAAAGTTGTCGGCGGTAAAGCCGCCGGTAAAGTCGTCTTTCAACTCTTCTTTAATGGTGCCGTGCAGATAATCGCTGCGTTCTTTCAAGGCTTCGTTGCCGGAAAGCGGTGTATCAGGCAGCTTGGCGCGCGGATCGGTCGTGGTAGCAGTCATTGAAGTACTCCTTATTTTTGGTATAGGCGTTACTTTAATGAGGCCGTCTGAAAATGGGAAAGAATGGTTTGTTTGTTTTAAAGACGATTTTGTTATATTGGTTTGGAACATAAAAAGGCCGTCTAAACTTTGCTTTCAGACGGCCTTGATATTGAGTGGAGCAAACCGATTAGGCTTGTTTGTTCCAACGTTCGATAGATTCTTTGATGACTTGTTTCGCTTCTTCTACATCGCCCCAAGATTCAACTTTAGTGGTACCTGCTTTTTTCAGGTCTTTGTAGTGGTTGAAGTGGAACTCGATTTGTTTGATCAGTTGTTGCGGCAAATCGGCCAAAGTTTTGTAGGCATTGCCGTTGTTGCGGTCGTCGGCCGGAACGCAGACGATTTTGTCGTCCACTTCGCCGTCGTCAACGAATTTCATCACGCCGATAACGCGTGCTTCCAGGAAAATACCGGTTGCCAAAGGCTGCTCGGTAACCAACAATACGTCCAATTCGTCGCCGTCTTCGTCCAAAGTTTGCGGAATGAAGCCGTAGTTGGTCGGTTTGGCGAAAATTGCCGGTTCAACGCGGTCGAGTTGGAAGGCGGCCAGTTTGCGGTTCCATTCGATTTTGTGGTTGCTGCCTGCTGGGATTTCGTTGACAACGTTGATGATGCCGCCGTCCACGTCGCCCGGGGTCAGGATTTTGTTGAAGTCTGCCATGATGGTTTCCTTTGATTTTAAAGAGAGTCAAACGGCGAAAGTATAGCAAACCCAAGGCCGTCTGAAAATGTGAAACTGTCGTATTCAGACGGCCTTTTTGGCATTCAGCCTTTTGACCAGTTCTAAAATTGCGCGTTTATTGGAAGGTGAAAACACTTTTTCCGCCGCTTCTTCTGCGCGAAACCAACCGTAGGCAACGTGTTCGTCCGGTTGCAGGACGATGGGCGTATCGTGCGGAATTTGGGCGGAGAAGATGTGTTCGCGGTTTTCAAAAACGCCTTTAGGATAGCGATGGCGCCAGTGATGATAGATTTCATAAACGGTGCTGTCGTGCCAGTTTTCCAGCTGTCCGTCTGCAAGGCGGATACCGGTTTCCTCCCACACTTCGCGCCATGCGGTTTCTTCGATACGCTCGCCTTCTTCCAAGCTGCCGGTAACCGACTGCCAAAAACCTTGCGGCGCCGTGCGTTCAATCAGCAGGATATTGCCGTCTTCATCATGCAAAATGACCAACGCGGAAACAGGATACTTCAAAGGCTTGCCGCTCATGACTTGTCCTTGCCGGATTGATTGGGGAAGCTGATTTTTTGTAGTAAGTAAGCCAAAAGGTTTTCCATGTCTCACTCAAAAATGGGAAATTGATATTCAGACGGCCTTTGCCGAAAATCCGCAAAGGCCGTCTGAAATTATACCTGATTTAACTGCGCCAGTTTCCAAGACACCAGCTCTGCCGCTTCTTCCGGCGAGTTGGCCTTCAATCCTGCTTCGCCAAAATACGAAATTTTAGGCAACTCACACAAAAACTTATCGACATCTTCTACCGTCAAAAAGCGGCCGTGCAAATCGAATCCGACATTTAAAGCACGCCCTTTGATTTCAGCCATCCTGTCATGCAAATGGCCGTACAAGTGATACCAGCCTTGATAGCAGCCGTCCCATTCCTGAATCGGATAGTGAAATAGAACCAGCGTATTCTTAATTTCCGGCAATTTGAGTTTCATATACGGCCGTATGGACGACAGCAGCGGATGGCCGTCATGCTTGGTTTGGCTGCGGAAAAAGTCGGCATGCTGCCGAATCACATGATCATGATTGCCATAAATCAAGTGATGTTGCCCGTTTAAACGCGACAAAACGCACTCTATCTGCTTATGGTCGTGGGCAAAGGAAAAATCGCCCAAGTTGTACACCGTATCTTCTGGCGTAACGGTTTCATTCCATGTCTGAATTAAAAATTCATCCATCTGCGCCACGTTATCGAACGGTCGAAATTGCGGGCAGAATTTGGTGATGTTTTTATGTGAGAAATGTAGGTCTGATGTGAAGTAGATTTTGCTCATACCGTGTTTTCTAAGTTGCAGGCTTGAATCGTATCACGCGCGGGCGTATGCTGAGTAATGTTTTTATGTGCTTCAAGGAGTTCGTATGCGTTTGGTTATTGCCGCGCCGGCCAACGGCGCAATATTGAAGGACGCGCTCAAAGCGCATCTGCAAAACGACCTGCGCGTCAGCAGCTTGGTCGATTTATCCTCGCCCGAAGGAACCTATCCGCAACTCTCGTTTGCCGTGGCCGAAGAAGTCGCGGCAGGACGCGCCGACCGTGCGCTGTTGATTTGCGGTACCGGCGTGGGCACGGCAATCGCCGCCAATAAGGTGCGCGGTATACGGGCGGCGACGGCGCACGATTTGCTCACCGTCCGCGGCTCGGTGGAAAACTATAACGCGCAAGTTTTATGTATGGGGCAAAACGTCATTGCTGCACCTGCCGCTTGGGCATTGGTCGATATCTGGTTGGATTTGCGCCATGACACAAGCAGCGGCTATGCGCCTAAAGTCGGCGAAATCGAAGCGTATGAGCGCGAAAAATAAATACGCATTGCTCCCTCTATTTTCAGACGGCCTTACAACTGTCTCAAAAACGCTTGAATAAACGCGATCTTATCCAATTCCGGCATAGCGTTGAACGCTTCCTGATGCTCGTGGATGTAGTCGATTAAAGGATAAAATTCTTCATCGACATGGCGTTTGTCCAGTTTGCGGCCGATATTGCCTTCGTTGCTTCGTCCTAAAAACTTGGAAATCAGGTAATACGGCGATTTGAGTTTGAACAGCATTTCGCCGTTTTGCGCATCAAATACCATAAAGCCTTCATGTTCCACGTTTTTTAGACGGCCTTTCAGCTCGCCGAACGTAATGTTTTTCAGCGTTTCGGGACGGCGGATGCCGTATTGTTTGCCGATTTCGTCCAATTCCGCTTCGCTAAACTGACGGCCGGTCGCCACATCAATGCAGCCGATTAAGGTTTCGCCCAATGCTTCGCGGATGATGTGTACGTCTTTCGCGTCTGTGATTTCAAACAAAAAAGTGTGGTTCGGATAAGCGCGGAACAGGGGTTCGTATTGTGCGCAGTGTGTGGCGGTCATGTCGGCAAACGCGCTATCAAGCGAACCGGTGGTCGAATACAGCACTTTGCCGTCAAACGCCGCGCCTTTAGACAGATGGTCGTCTGAAAGCGAGACGAAAGTACAGCAGCCGAGGAAGCCGTTTACTTTCACCACCGCATCTACCAGTCTCTCGTCGCCGATTATGATCGGATAACGGCTGCATTTGGCAATACGTTCCGAATAATTGAACACTTTTTTAAACGGACGCACGATGATTCGATTATGCGCATCGATAATCAAACCGCGCATTTCCAGCAACGCATCATCAAAGCGGTTGTTATAGAACACGCTGCGGGCGTATTTCAACACGCGCAATTCGGGATAACGCTTGGATGCTTTGGCGGTAAAGTTACGGCTGCTGTGTTGCAGATAGTGATCGGTCACAAAGGTTTGCTGCGCCTCATCAAACACCAGCGGCTTATGCTCGATAGCCTGCATCTGTTCGATTTTTTCTAACTGTTCCGCATTTGCCGGTTGCACGGCCTCGATATGGATTTCGTTTGCCACTCGGTTTTGGTTCAGCTTGATATACGCCGCCAATACGTCATGCTCTTTCACGCCATGCAGGTTGGGATAGAAATTGTGCAGTCGATAGACCTCTGTTTCAAAACCGCTTTTCTCCGCCTGATCCAATAAATGACGGCAACGCGAAGCTTTTTGGTTGGTATTGGAATTAATGATCAGAATATTTCGGTTCGGATTTTGGCGTCCAAGTCTCAAAGTTTCAGTCATCAAGGTATTACCGCGTTTCTGCACCTTATCCACTGCTTCACCCGACCAATGATACTCACCGTATTCATCGGTAATGAACAAATCGTTTTCAATACGGACAACTTCTGCATCCGGATATTGCGCTTTAAATTCGGTGGCTTTTTGTTCGGCAAACGTCGATTTTCCCGAACCTTGATGACCGCGGATTAAGATAAATTTTTGCATTTTGTTTCCTTATTCTTTTTCTCAGCTTACCCTGAATAAATAGGCCGTCTGAAAAATATTTCTACCCTTTTTTCAGACGGCCTTAGCTTCAGTTCACAACTGCCAACGGCGTTTTCTCAATCTCTTCTACCCAGAAATCTGTACCCATACCTCGTTCGGCAAAGGAACCGATCAGGGAGAATACTTGGTCGGAGAAGCCGCCGATGTTCAAAATATCCTGACGGTTTCGTACTTGAGCCTTGGTGTAGGGCTGGATATCCAGACAAACAAGTTTGGCTTCGGGACAACGCCGTTTCAGAATGTCCCACTCTTTCATCAGGCTGGTTGTGGCACCCCATCCTTGGCTGTCATCTGCCCAACTTTCGTTGTCTGATACGATGACGACCAAATCCACATCGGCTTTTTCACGGTTCAGCATGGCGAGCGGTGCGCTGCATGCCGTTCCGCCGCCGCCGATATTGGCGAGTTTTTCGGCGTTGGTCATGATGCTGTCGCGTGGATTGAGCTTCACGTTTACCGTAATTTGTTCAAACGGAATCACGCGGGCTTGCGGGTTGGTACGCAACATGGCGGCGGATACGAGTGCGGCAATGTCGATGCAGCGGGTTTTGCTGGTCGCGCTGCCGCGATGGCCGGTAACCGAGCTGTGCATAGAACCGGAGACGTCCGGACAAACCACGACTTTGCCTTGGATGGCCGGTACGTTTTGTACGGCGGTTTCCATCGCTTCTTGCAGGGCTTCGCGGATTTCAAACGGCATTTGATTAGATGTTGCCTGATACGCGGTCAGCAATTGGTAAGGCAGGACGCGGGCACGGGCAATGGCGGTTTCGTCACGCAGTTTTTCTGCCACCATTTTGATGTTTTTGCTTTTGGCAAACACTTCGTGGCGCAGGAAAGTGTTCAGGTTTTGACGAACCTGCTGCCATGAGCCGTTGCGGGCAATCTCTGCCCAGTCGCCGCTGTTCAAGTCTAAAGCAGTGAGCATTTGGAAAGGAACGTTGGGCAATGCGCCTTCTCGGCTTTGTTTGTAGTCTTCAAAAGCGCGGGTAATGGGCGGCAATGCTTCGCGGTCGTAAGGTTTGCCAATCAGCCATGCAAACCAGGCGGCACGCCATGCTTCACGCGGTTTGGGATGCACCATTTTGACCACGTCTGCCAGCGACGGCGAATTGCCGACGGCGGCGTTAAGCAGTTGTTTTTCGGTGGCGGTCAAAAGCCAAGTCTGCATCAGTTTTTTCGGACGGTTGCCGAAAGATTTTCTGCCGACTGCGCCGCTGCGGATAATTTGTGCGAAGTTGCGCAACATTTTACCGTTGTCCACTACTTGGTCGAATACGCGGGCGAGCATGTTCACGTCTTTTTGTGCCAACACGGCAAGCAAAAGCGCTGGCATGTCTTTCATGAAACCTTTTTGACGGGCATACACGGCGGTTTTGGCGATAAACTCGGCATCCAGGTTTTCTGCCAATTTCAACACTTGGTCAAGCTGGCTTTGGGCATCGGCATAGTAGGTATTGTTCAGACAACCGGTAGCGGCAAGCTGGGCCAGCTGTTGTTTGTGTGTCAGCGTGTAGGCGATGCCGCCGGCTTCATTATAGGTATCGGTTTTAATCAAACGGTTTTTAATAGATTGAAACAAGGTAGTATTAGCCATTTTCATTTTCTTTCATATTGTTGGTTTGAGGCCGTCTGAACTTGTTTTGGCTTTGTTTTTCAGACGGCCTTGAATGGGTGGCAGCGTGGCGGCTAAAGATGAAGAGAAACGGTTTTAACTGAAAGCTAATGTACTCTCTTCCGGGCATCCGCCTGCTGCCGTTTAATTAGGATCATTCGGGTTTGTAGCAAGGAATGTAATCCTAATGACATTCACCCATAAGGGGTGGTACATTGGGCAACAAAGAATGGAGAAATTGTTACGCGCTCTATCCACTGAGCTACTCTGCCATAGTTGGCGGCAGAGACGGGACTCGAACCCGCGACCTCGAGCTTAGCAGGCTGTAATTCCTCCGGCATTTGCCGTTTGCACCGAAAACGGTTTTTATATCGGCCTGCCTGAATATTTCAGATGGCCTTGAATGGGTGGCAGCATAGCGGCTAAAGATGAAGAGAAACGGTTTTAACTGAAAGCTAATGTACTCTCTTCTGGGCATCCGCCTGCTGCCGTAAAAGTAATATGGCACGCAACAAGTTTTTCAGGGAAACATGCCTTTACTCTACCAACTGAGCTACTCTGCTATTTTGGATAACAGAGGCAGGACTCGAACCTGCGACACAAGGGTATCCATGTTGTAGTTTCCCCAGGCATTTGCCTGCCATATTGGAAAAGGGTGGGCGACTAAATAAACAAGACGTTCAACGTCTATCAGACGAGACAGGACTCGAACCTGTTAATCCAAATGTAGTCTTGTCGGCATTCGCCCTGTAACCACACAGCAACCAAATTTACGGAAAATTTTTCTCCGGTAACTGTATTTCCCGAAGCATCTGCTGTATCGTTACATTCACAACATAGCCAACAGTGTGCCAAGAATAAAATTTTTATAAAAATAATTTTTAATTGATTGAATATAAATAAAATATATTTTAAAGTAGCTTTTATCGGCAAGAAGCGCAGAATAGTAAAAAATATATTTATAGATAGCTATATAGAAAATAAAATATAAAAGGATATATGATGCGATTCGATGATTTGGACAAACGCTTGCGGCTAAGTAAACGGCAAATTTGTCTTGGAAAAAATAATTTAAAGGCCGTCTGAAATATGAATACCCATCCTAAAAAACAAGTCGCCGTCAGCTTTCTCGGTACGGTATTGGACAGTGGTTTCGGTCAAGGGCGTTGGCAGAAATGGCGGCCGAATGTCGCCATGAATCAGCGTCAAGATTTTCATCTCGACCGCATGGAACTGTTTTATGCGGAGAAATACCGCGAGTTGGCGGATCATGTAAAAGCCGATATTCAGCAGGTGTCGCCGCACACAGTCGTCAATCTTGTGCCTATGGAGCTGGCAAACCCGTGGGATTTTTCTGAAGTTTATACCAAATTGCATGATTGGGCGGCGAGCTATCCATTTGATACAGAAGAAGAAACCTATCTCACCCACATCACCACGGGTACGCACGTTGCGCAAATCTGTCTGTTTTTATTGGTGGAATCGCGTCAAATCCCCGGCGTTCTGTTACAAACCGCACCTCCCAAAAATCAAAGACGCAGTATGGAGGACGGTAATGTCGGCAGTTATGAAATCATCGATTTAGACTTGGCTCGTTACGACGTACTGGCCGAACGCCTTGCCGCCGTACGCGACGACGCAGTGCGCTACCTGAAAAGCGGCATTTCCACCCAAAACGCCGCCTTTAACCGCATGATTGCCGAAATCGAACAAGTCGCACTCAACTCTCCTTCCCCCATTCTGCTTTCCGGCCCGACAGGCGCAGGCAAATCTATGCTGGCACGCAGGATTTTTGAATTGAAAAAAGCACGCCATTTGATTAAAGGCACATTTGTCGATGTAAACTGCGCCACCCTTCGCGGCGACGGCGCAGCATCTGCCTTGTTCGGCCACAAAAAAGGCGCCTTTACCGGCGCGGCGGAAAAGCGCGAAGGCTACCTGAAAACCGCCGACGGTGGCGTGCTGTTTTTAGACGAAATTGGCGAATTGGGCTTGGACGAACAAGCCATGTTGCTCAAAGCCATTGAAGAAAAACATTTTTATCCCGTCGGTAGCGACAGCGAAGTCAAAAGCGACTTCCAACTCATCGCCGGCACCAACCGCGACCTACGCCACGAAATCCGCGCCGGACGCTTCCGCGAAGACCTGTTTGCCCGCATCAATATTTGGAACTATCCGCTGCCCGCACTCGCCAACCGCCGCGAAGACATCGAGCCCAATGTCGAACACCAGCTCGCCCTAGCTTCGCAAGAACTCGGCCGAACTACCCGCTTCAACAAAGAAGCCCTGGCCGCCTACCTCGACTTCGCCCACTCCAACCAAGCCCCATGGCGCGGCAACTTCCGCGACCTCGCCGCCAGCATCATGCGTCTGGCCACACTCGCGCCGCAAGGCAGGATACAGGTAGAACAAGTCCAAGCCGAAATCGAACGCCTAAAATGGTTATGGTCGGAAGAACCCTTTTCAGACGGCCTCTTACATAACAGGCCGTCTGAAAAAGCACAAGACTACCCCGATAAAATCAATTGGGACACATTGGATTTGTTCGACAAACTGCAACTGCAACACGTCATCGACGAATGCCGCAAACATCCCAACATGGCTGCTGCCGGCCGTGCATTGTTCAACGTCTCCCGAACAGAAAGGGCAAAAGTCAATGACAGCGACCGATTGAGGAAATATTTACAGCGATTTGGATTGGAATGGGGGGATATTTAAATAGAGTGGGTAAGATAGCTCATTTTAATCGCATCATTTTTCATCATTTATAAAAAATAAAAGGCATCAATCCGATGCCTTTTATTTTCGTTAACATGAAAAATTAACGTTCATACCAACGTTTGATCGATTCACAAATCACTTCTTTGGTTTACTTCAAAAATGCCGCATGATAGGCAATATGCTCACCAATAAAACTGGCGATGAAGTAATAGCTATGATCGTAGCCTTTATGGAAGCGCACATCGACCGGTTGGTTTGCCGCACGGCAGGTTTCGATAAAATCTTCGGTACGCAATTGTGTTGGCAAAAACTCATCTTCCAAGCCCTGATCAATGCGCATACCCTGCACTTTATAGCCTTGTTGGATGAGTGAGCTGGCATCATATTGCTGCCATTTTTCACGATCTTCCCCTAAATAGGCAGAAAAGGCTTTTTCTCCCCAAGGCACAAGGCTTGGCGACAAAATCGGTGAAAAGGCAGAGACACTTTGATAACGTTCTCGATTTCGTAGTGCCAATACCAATGCGCCATGTCCGCCCATTGAATGCCCCATAATGGAACGTTTGCCGTTGGTAGGAAATTTTTCCTCAATCAGACGGGGCAACTCATTCAAAATATAATCATACATTTGATAATTCATCGCCCAAGGTTGCTCGGTCGCATTCAAATAAAAGCCTGCACCTTGCCCTAAATCGTAAGCCGCATCGTTCGGCACTTGCTCTCCGCGAGGGCTGGTATCGGGGGCAACCACAATCACTTGATGTTCTGCCGCGTAACGCTGAAAGCCTGATTTAGTAATGAAATTTTGTTCCGTACAAGTTAACCCGGAAAGCCAATAAATCACGCCAAGCGGTCGATTTTCCGGATTATTTGGCAAATAGACTGCAAATTTCATTTCGCATTGCAGCGTTTGGGCATGATGTGCCCAAACTTGTTGCGAACCGCCGAAAATTTGATGTTGTTCAATCAGTTTCATCTCGGGCCTTAGTAATGAATAACAGCGCGGATCGATTTACCTTCGTGCATTAAATCAAAGGCTTCATTGATTTGATCGAGTGTCAGTGTGTGGGTTACAAATGGTTCTAACTCGATATCGCCTTTCATTGAATCTTCGACCATTTTCGGAAGTTCAGAGCGGCCTTTCACGCCACCAAATGCCGAGCCTTTCCAAACACGACCTGTTACCAACTGGAACGGACGAGTTGAAATTTCTTGTCCTATACCTGCTACGCCGATGATAATGGATTGTCCCCAACCACGGTGTGCACTTTCTAATGCCTGACGCATTACGTTTACATTGCCGATACATTCAAAGGTGTGGTCAATACCCCATTTATTGATGTCTAACAACACATCTTTGATCGGTTTATCGTAATCGTTCGGGTTTAAACAGTCAGTTGCACCGAAGTGTTTTGCCAACTCGAATTTTGCGGGATTGGTATCAATGGCGATAATGCGACCCGCTTTGGCTTGACGCGCACCTTGCACCACAGCCAAACCAATCGCCCCCAAGCCAAACACCGCCACAGAGTCGCCTTCTTGCACTTTTGCCGTATTATGTACCGCGCCAATACCTGTGGTAACGCCGCAGCCGAGCAAACATACTTGTTCGTGGTTGGCTTCGGGGTTGATTTTCGCCAATGAAACTTCCGCAACAACAGAGTATTCACTGAAAGTCGAACAGCCCATATAGTGATAGATCGGCTGACCTTGATAAGAAAAACGCGTTGTGCCGTCCGGCATTAAGCCTTTACCTTGCGTCTCACGTACCGCAACGCATAAGTTGGTTTTACCTGAACGGCAAAACTCACATTCTCCACATTCAGCGGTGTAAAGAGGAATGACGTGATCACCCGGTTTTACACTTACCACACCTTCGCCCACTGCAACGACCACACCCGCACCTTCGTGTCCAAGCACCGCAGGGAATACGCCTTCAGGATCGCTTCCTGATAACGTAAACGCATCAGTATGGCATACGCCCGTGTGAGTATTGCGGATTAACACCTCGCCTTTGTGCGGCATTTCTACATCGATTTCCACAATTTGTAAGGGTTGATTTGGCGCGAATGCTACCGCCGCACGCGATTTGATGGTTGAATTGGTTTGTTTCGTTTCCATTATTTTTGCCTTTTAATTCATTAATAAAGTTATCTAGCCTAAGAAAGATAACCACAGTTTATACTTTGGAACCCACCCTGAAGCAAGCATTTTTGCAATTTTAGCCCCGGCGGTAGCATGATCGGCTGAAGGGCTGGCAGGCAATTTTCTGTACACCAAATACCCGAGCAAACTGCGCCGCCATTTCGCCAACATTGACCGAATGGTTTTGCAAGGTTTGCCAATGTTCGTAAGGCAAGAGATTGCCGAGTTCATCTTGGGCAAAATGAGCATAGTAAATTAGGGGTTTCATATTGAAATTCTAAAAAAATTCAAACTGATATCATGCAATGATAATATGATATTAAATTTAATATATAAATAGAAAAAATGCCGTCTGAAACTTTTTCAGACGGCATTGTTATTTATTAACCTTTATAACTTACTTCTAATATCCTCCACTGCTTTCACTAAAGCCTCGGAAAGCGAAGGATCAAAAGAAGAGTGGCCTGCTTGGACGATTCTCAATTCTGCCTCAGGGAAGGCTTGCGAGAGTTCCCACGCGCTTTGCATCGGGGTACATAGGTCGTAGCGGCCTTGGACGATGATGGTTAGGATATGGCGGATTTTGTCGATGTTTGCCAAGATAGCTTTATCGCCCTGCAGCCAGCCTTCGTTCACGAAGTAATGGTTTTCCATTCTTGCGATGGCAAGGGAAGCTTGCGGGTCTTCATCTACGTCTTTAGGTTCAAACTGAATAAGGTAGCTTTCCCAGTCTGCCCATGATTTAGCCGCTTTGAGGCGCGTGGCCTCATCTTCGCTGAACAGCATTTCATGGTAGGCTTTGATTAGGGCTTGGCGTTTGTTTTCGGCTACGGGGGCAATGAATTTTTGCCATTGAGCCGGATAAATTTGGCTGACGCCGCCTGCTTCGTTTAGCCATGCCATTTCAGACGGCCTGCACAGGAAAATACCGCGCAAAACTAAGCCGCTGACGCGCTCGGGATGGGTTTCGGCATAAGTCAGCGACAAGGTGCTGCCCCATGAGCCGCCGAAAACCAGCCATTTTTGAATACCGAGCATTTCGCGCACTTTTTCAATATCTGCAACCAAATCCCATGTGGTGTTGTCTTCGATACAGGCATAGGGTTTGGAACGTCCGCAACCGCGTTGGTCGATAATAACGATGCGGAAATGCTCTGGATTGAAAAAGCCACGACAGGCCGGTGATGCCCCTGCTCCGGGGCCGCCATGCAGGAAAATCACGGGGTGGCCATCCGGATTGCCTGATTCCTCCCAGTAGATTTCGTGAATGTCGGATACGCGCAAAAGGCCGCTATTTCGTGGTTCTTGAATCGGATGCATAATCTTTCTCCTTTGTCTGATGAATATGTTGATTGTAACACTTTGCCTTCTGATTTTTCAGACGGCCTACATAGGTTTAACGCCACAAATGGCGTAAAATACCACTTTTTGACAGGATTTTTTATGGCTGACAACAAACAAACCCATGCTGCACCCGAAGGACAACTTTTATTGCGTACGGTAGCCATGCCGCGCGATACCAACCCTAATCAGGACATCTTCGGCGGCTGGATTATGTCGCAAATGGATTTGGGCGGCGGTATTTTGGCGGCAGAAATCGCACAGGGACGCATTGTCACCGTGGCCGTTCAAGAAATGAATTTCATCAGACCGGTAAAGGTCGGCAACGTCGTATGCTGCTATGGTCATTGCGTACGCGTCGGCAATACTTCTTTGCAACTGAAAATCGAAGTGTGGGTGAAGACTTTGATGAACGATATGGTAACGGAAGACCGCCAACTGGTTACTGAAGCTGTATTCACTTACGTCGCCATCGATGCACAAGGTAATCCGCGCCCTATTCCACGCGAAGGCAATGCAAAGCTGGCTCATTTGTCAGTTTAAGAAATCAAAACCAGGCCGTCTGAAATTTCAATGTTCAGACGGCCTTTTTGAATATGGAGACAAAATGTAATAATATTTCTTTTGAGCTAAAACAAGGCGAAGTATCTGTTTTTTAGGTTTAATTCAGACTGATTGATAAGACAAAGACCGTACACCGGCTCCCTATAACACCACTCTACCGCGACAGTTTGTACCACCTTTAAAACAACGTTTCCTCCTCAACCTACTTTAAGGAACATCATGGCTTCGCGCGATTTATACCCACAGGAAATTTTACAGGTTGTTCTCGATAAAAGCTGCGCCAAAGCACAATCCAGCATACCCACACTGGCAATCTTGAGCATTTTGGCCGGCGGATACATCGGCTTCGGTTATCTTGCCTATTTAAAAGTAGTCAGCGGCATTCCGCACGAATGGGGCGGCGTTGCGACTTTACTCGGTGCCGCCGTATTCCCAATCGCCTTGATTTGTATCCTACTTGGTGGCGGCGAGCTGGTAACCAGCAATATGATGATTATGTCTTTAGGCAGATTGGCCGGACGGATTTCCTCCAAAATGCTGCTGCGCAACTGGGTTATCGTCTGCATAGGCAATTTGGTGGGCACGCTGGCAATGGCTTTTTTCCTTGGATACTATGTCGGCATGATTGAAGGCAGCGTGGCAGAAAAAACCATTGCCGTAGCGGAAGCAAAAGTCCATATGGATTTCGGCCGCGCTTTTGTATCGGCAGTAGCATGTAACTGGATGGTCTGCATGGGCGCGTGGCTGCATTTTGCCGCTAAAAACACAACCGGACGAATGCTGGCCATTTGGTTCCCCGTCATGATTTTCGTATTAAACGGCTTCCAACACCTTGTCGCCAATATGTTCGTTATCCCAGCGGGTATTTTGGCAGGCGCAAACATCACATGGGGGCAGTTTTTCTTCAACATGATTCCCGTATTCCTAGGCAATGTCGTCGGTGGCGCATCCTTTGTCGGCGCATCTTATCTTTATACTTATAAAGACACGCTGAAAGATAGTACCAAATAGCCTGCTTTATAAACAACAAAACTTGCTTTGAGAAAGCAGGTTTTGTTTCAGACGGCATTGGTATTAAGTTTTAAAATCTATTTGGACACATTATTCAGATAAATCATCCAAACGAAAAAAGAGCCGTTTTTAAAACGGCTCTTTCCAATTCTTTGGTCGGAGTGAAAGGATTCGAACCTTCGACCCCTTGCACCCCATGCAAGTGCGCTACCAGACTGCGCCACACTCCGACTCGATAAGCCGTGAATTTTAGTTTCAAACGCTGATTTTGACAAGTGTTTTTTAGAAAGGGAAATTTACTCGTTTGAAAATATTTGAATTATTGTAAGCAAAAAAAGCCGTCTGAAATCGTTCAGACGACCTTTGATTATTCAGTCAAATATCAAGCTTCAACTGGAATAATACCGATTTTTGCCTGCCATTGTTTTGGCGCAATGGCGTGAACCGATTCGCCGTTGCTGTCCACCGCAACAGTAACCGGCATGTCTTTGACTTCAAATTCGTAAATCGCTTCCATGCCCAATTCTGGGAACGCCAAGACTTTAGATGCTTTAATGGCTTTGGCTACCAGATATGCCGCGCCGCCGACAGCCATCAGGTAAACGGCTTTGTTATCGGCAATGGCTTGGCAAGTCGCTGCGCCGCGTTCGGATTTACCGATCATACCCAAAAGGCCGGTTTGTTCAAGCATTTGGCGGGTAAATTTATCCATACGGGTGGAGGTGGTCGGACCTGCCGGGCCAACAACTTCGTCGCGGACTGGATCAACCGGGCCGACATAGTAAATCAGTTTGTTGGTGAAATCCACCGGCAACTCTTCGCCTTTATTGAGCATGTCAACCAGACGTTTGTGCGCGGCATCGCGGCCGGTCAGGATTTTACCGTTCAGCAACAATACGTCGCCGGTTTTCCATGTGGCTACTTCTTCTTTGGTCAGATTGTTGACATCGACACGTTTGCCGTTGTCAGGGCTGTAAGTCAAATCCGGCCAGTCTTCCAAAGACGGGGCTTCCAGTTTGGCCGGGCCTGAGCCGTCCAATTCAAATTCGATGTGGCGGGTTGCCGCGCAGTTTGGAATCATGGCAATCGGTTTGGAAGCCGCGTGGGTTGGGTAGTCAAGGATTTTGACATCCAGCACGGTGCTCAAACCGCCCAAGCCTTGTGCGCCGATGCCCAAGGCATTTACCTTTTTGTAGAGTTCCAAGCGCAGGGCTTCGGTGGTAGACAATTCTGCACCGGAATCGGCTTTTTCTTTGAGTTCCTGAATATCGATATGGCTCATCAGGCTTTCTTTGGCCATCAACACTGCTTTTTCAGGCGTACCGCCGATGCCGATACCCAAGATGCCCGGAGGACACCAGCCTGCACCCATTTGAGGAACGGTTTTCAATACCCAGTCCACGATACTGTCTGATGGGTTGAGCATGGCCACTTTGGTTTTGTTTTCAGAACCGCCGCCTTTGGCTGCGCAAGTAACTTCGACTTTGTCGCCTTTCACGATTTCCATATGTACAACGGCAGGGGTGTTGTCTTTGGTATTTTGACGTTTACCAGCCGGGTCGGCCAATACGGAGGCGCGCAGTTTGTTGTCAGGATAGGTATATGCACGGCGTACGCCTTCGTTGACCATTTCCTGTACGCTCATCTCGGCATCCCACTGTACATCCATGCCCACTTTCAAAAATACGGTTGCAATACCGGTATCCTGACAAATCGGACGATGGCCTTCGGCACACATACGGCTATTGACCAAAATCTGCGCCATCGCATCTTTGGCGGCAGGGTTCTCTTCTTTTTGGTAAGCCTTGTATAAAGCCTGAATGTAGTCTTTAGGATGGTAGTAGCTGATGAATTGGAAAGCATCGAAAATACTTTGGATAAAGTCTTCTTGCTTGATGACGGTCATGATTGTGTTCCTTTTCGGGAGTCATGGTAGGAAGGGTTTGTTTATTTTTTAAGAGACCGATTTTTCAGACGGCCTTCAATAGTGTAATAGTGCTTTTAAATGAATAATCCAGACAATATCATTTTCATACCTTATTGATTTAAATAGAATTTAATAACATATTAAATCACTTGGTTATTGATAACCTATATCTACTGGCCATTCACTTGCATAGAAATAAAATTACATTATTTTTAAACGATAACCTTATTGCCAGGCCGTCTGAAATATTTGCCCTACGCATCTAAGTAAACAATTTAGTAACCTGTATTTAAAAGAGAACCATCCCCATTTCAGACGGCCATTTTATTTTTTAATACGATACACAATTGTAAAATTTATGTCATTTCCTCCCTCAACCTTCTTGACGGATGTCAAACTTATTTAATTTTCTGAAATTTTATAACAGCCTTTTCGTTTGTTTACAAAATTAGATATTATCCAATCTATACAACAGGTTATATATTAACTTCTAAGATATAATAATGATTTCTACTAGCAAATATTAGATTATTTTTGCAAATATACTGAAAAGGTAATTTTCTTTTACCTTTAAAATCAAATATAAATAATTAATTTGTCTAAATAATAGGCATATTTTGTTTACAATTTTTTCCTTAAGCAAGGCTAATCCCTCCCTATCATCAAATCCAACAAATTCTAATACACTTCGTCTTATATAGATAAACATTGATTTTAAAAGAATTTCCGAGTAAATCACTTGGATATTTTCCTCATACGCAATAAATGTAATAAAAATACAATTAACCAAATTATCCACTATTCCAACTTCCAATTTCACAGGAACAAATCATGAGTGAAAATTTGTTAACCCTGACCATAGACGGCCACGAAGTCAAAGCCTCCGCCGATTCGTCAATCATCCAAGCCTATGCACGTTCGGGCAATGCAATTACTGCCAACGTCGGCTGCATGGGTCAAGGCGTATGCGGTTCCTGCCGCTGCATGATTCGTAAAGACGGCGAGCGCGAAGTAACGACTGCGTTGGCGTGCGAGACCAAAGTCGAGGAAGGCATGCAGGTCAGCTTCTTGGACTACTTTATTCCTGAGCATATCCAATATTACAACGTGAGCGAGATTGGCGACGGCTGGAACTGGTTGGACGATACCGCCAAAGCCTTCCCCGAAGCGCAAAACTGTCGTCATTGCGGCGGCTGTAATCGCGCCTGTCCTAAAGGTTTGCAAGTGGAAAACGGCGTAGCGCAGGTAGTTTCCGGCGATTTCGGCGCGGCTGCGCTGACCTTCGACCAATGCGTGATGTGCAACCTCTGCACCCTTTCCTGCCCCGAACACATCCGTCCGAACCACTTGGGCCTGTTCGCCCGCCGCATGAAAGCGGCGCGTACATTGCGTCCGGTGGATTTGATGCGCCGCCTGCGCGAAATCGACAGCGGCAAAATGAAAGTCGAATTTGAAGAGGAGTCAGTGTGATGGCTAACAAAATCCAAGGCATAGACTACGAAACCGCCCTTGCCAATCTGCGTGCGTCCTCATTGGAACTGCGTGGCGATTTACCTGAAAAAAACGAATTGCTGAGCCAGTTTCACCCCGACTATCAAGCCGATGCGCGTGTGAAACTGCCTATCGGCCCGAACCAAGGCGATTACTGCCACCCTGACCTGGCCAAACTCTTAATCAGTCAGCCTCTGATTGACGACTATGATTTGTCTGGTGCAGAACACCTGAACACCGACGTCTTGGTGATCGGCGGCGGCGGTGCAGGTGCGGCGGCGGCATTGTCTGCGACTGAAGCCGGCGCACGCGTCATCATGGCAAACAAGCTGCGTATCGGCGACAGCAATACCGTGATGGCCGAAGGCGGCATTCAGGCGGCAGTCGGCGCGGAAGACAGCCTGCAGCAACACTTTGACGACACCATCAAAGGCGGCCACAACGCAGGCAAAAAAGAATTGGTGGCGCAAATGGTTACCGACGCGCCGTCAGCCATCCGCTGGCTGATTGGCTTGGGCATGACTTTCGATCTTGCCAAAGGCGCGGACAGCAACGGCATGCTGAGTCGCAAACGTGCAGGCGGTACAACCGTGCCGCGTATTTTGAGCTACCGCGACTTTACCGGCCTCGAAATGATGCGCGTACTGCGCGAAGCGGTCGAACTCGACGAAAACATCACTCAGCTCAACCGCCACCCCGCCATCGAATTATTATCAGACGAACACGGCCGCTGCGTCGGCGCGATTTTGTACGATTTGGAAAAACGCTCTTTGGTATTGGTTCACGCCAAAGCCGTGGTATTGGCAACCGGCGGCAGCGGACGCCTGCATTTGCAAGGTTTTGCCACTTCCAACCACTATGGCGCGACTGCAGACGGCCTGGTAATGGCTTACCGCATCGGTGCCAAACTGCGCGATGTCGATTCTTTCCAATACCACCCGACCGGCGTTGCCCACCCTCCTCACTTGGCAGGCGCGCTGATTTCTGAAGCAGTGCGCTCTGCAGGTACCAAGCTGGTCAATGGCTTGGGCGAGCGTTTCGTTGACGAATTGCAGCCGCGCGACGTCGTTGCCGCCGCGATTCTGCGCGAATGTCGCGAAGGCCGCGGCGTGGTGCGCGACGGTCAAGTCGGCGTGTTCCTCGACACCCCGCGCCTGATTGCCAACGACCCCGATGTATTGAACCGTTTGGTAACACTCGGCCACGTCGCCCACAAATGCGGCATCGACCCTGCTGTTGAGCCGATGATGATTCATCCGACCCTTCACTATCAAAACGGCGGCATCGAAATCAACGGCGACGGCGCGACTTGCGTGGAAGGCCTCTATTGCGCCGGCGAAGTAACCGGCGGTATCCACGGCCGCAACCGCCTGATGGGCAACGCACTTCTGGACATCATCAGCTTCGGCCGCCGTGCCGGTAAAGCCGCGGCAAATTGCGGCCTGCCGCTGAAAAAAGTACGCGGCGGTGTCGGCCACGTCCACGACCTGCAACGCGAAATGACCCGCGCCGGTCTGACCAGCGACATCAAAGCCCCCGTTTTATATCCCGACTACGGCAAATTCGATTTGCGCGAACATGCCGGTTTGCAGGAGCAACAATCATGAATCAAGCCAATCAAAACTTACTGCACCCTTCCCGCCAAGTCGGCGCAGATTTAGCCGCATGGCGTAAAGTTGGCGGCGGCGAAGGCCTGTTGGCGGCGCTTGCCGATCCTCAAAGCATTGTTTCCAAACTGCAAGAAGCCAATCTTTGCGGTATGGGTGGCGCAGGTTTCCCGACCTGGCGCAAATGGGAGGCTGCCGTTGCCGCCCAAAGCAAAAATGGCGACAAATACGTCGTCTGCAATGCCAACGAAGACGAACCGGGTACATTCAAAGACCGCGTTTTGCTGGCAAAAACACCGCACCAAGTTATCGAAGGCGTCCTGATTGCCGCTGTTGCCTGCCGCGCCAACAAAGCGATTTTGTACATCAACCCGCATCAAACCGAATCCATCGCTTCCATCACACCGGCCATCGAGCAATGGAAAAACAGCGATTTGTTTATCCGCATCGAAAACTACTTGGGCAAACCTTTGGATTTGCAGCTGGTTGAAACTTCGGGCCGTTATATCGGCGGCGAAGAAACCGCTGTCATTTCATGGTTGGAAGGCGGTTTCCCCTTCCCTCGCCGCAAACCGCCTTTCCCTGCCGAAAGCGGTGTCAACGGTGAACCGACCCTAATCAACAACACCGAAACCTTCGCCAATATTCCGCAAATCCTTGCCAAAGGCGCGGAATGGTACAAATCGCTGGGTTTGGGCGATGCCGCAGGTACGAAACTCTACTCGCTCTCCGGCGACGTATTGAACCCGGGCCTGTACGAGCTGCCAATGGGTACAACGCTGAAATCACTGATTTTCGATCACGGCGGCGGTATGCTTGAAGGCCGCACGTTTAAAGCCGTCTTCACTGGCGGTCCGTCAAACACGCTTCTGACAGCCAAAGATTTGGATGTGCCATTGGACTTCGTTTCCGTACGCGAACGCAAATCCAGCCTCGGTACGGGTGCGATGATTGTGATTTCCGAAGGCACGAGTGTGGTGCGTAAAGTATCTGAATATGTGGAGTTTTTTGCTGCCAACTCATGCGGACAATGCCCACCGTGCAAGGGTGGCACGTTCCAACTTTCCCGCCTGCTCAACCGCGTGGACACCGGCATCGGTACTCCCGACGACCTGCGCGCCTTGCAAAGCCTGTGCCAACTGCTGCCCCGAAGCGGCCGTTGCGGTTTGATTGACGGCGCGGTAACGGTTCTGCAAAGTTCGCTGCGCACCTTCCCCGAAGAGTACGGCCTGCCGGCAGAACAGGAGTAAATCGGTATTGTTTTCAGACGGCCTGTTACTGTAAAGGCCGTCTGAAAAACCAATACCAAACTCCCTTTCTCTTCTTTCCAAGATGGAAGAGAAACCCAATAAGAAAAATACCTTCCGAACCTACCAACACACGTTCAGAAAAGCTTAAACAACACTCATGCCGTCTGAAAACCGATTTCCCAATACTTCAATCCTCAAATTAGGAGATTCAACATGGGCTTCAAGCCAATTCCTGCGGCGGTTGCGCTCGCGCTGACGCTGATTATCTGGTTCGTCATACCCGTGACGCATGGCACCTTTTGGCGCTGTTCGTCGGCATCATTGCCGGCATCATCGGCAAAGCCATGCCTATCGGTGCCATGGCTATTTTGGGTATTACCTTGGTCGCGCTGACCGGCGTAACTAACGAAAAAGCCGCCGATGCAACCAAAGACGCTTTGAGCAGCCTCAATAACTCACTTATCTGGATGATCGGTATCGCCATCATCATCTCGCGCGGCCTGTTGAAAACCGGCTTGGGTATGCGTATCGGCTACCTGCTTATCTCCCTCTTCGGCAAACGCACGCTGGGCGTAGGTTACAGCTTGGCATTGGCCGACTTGGTCATCGGTCCGGTAACGCCGAGTAATACTGCGCGTGGCGGTGCCATCGTGCATCCGATTATGAAATCCATTGCTTTGAGCTTCGACTCCGACCCAGAAAAAGGGACGGAAGGCAAAATCGGTAAATACCTTTCACTGGTCAACTTCCACTCCAATGTAATTACCTGTCTGATTTTTATCACCGCCACCGCACCTAATCCGCTGGTGGTCGAATTGGTTGCCAAAGCCACCAATGCGCAAATCCAACTCTCTTGGGGTACTTGGTTCTTGGCAATGGTCGTACCCGGCCTGATTGCTATGCTGCTGATGCCGCTGGTGCTGTATTTCCTGTATCCGCCTGAAATCAAACAAACCCCCAACGCCACTGCATTGGCAAAAGAGCATTTGGCTGCCATGGGGCCGATGAAGCGTGAAGAAAAAATCATGCTGGGTATTTTCTTAGTTCTGCTGCTGTTGTGGGCGGGTATTCCTGAAATGCTGTTCGGCGTGAAAGTGGACGCTACCGCCACCACCTTCCTCGGCTTGAGCCTGTGCCTTTTGACCGGCGTACTGACTTGGGACGACGCGCTGAAAGAAAAAAGCGCGTGGGACACCATCGTCTGGTTCGCGGCCTTAGTCATGATGGCAAACTTCCTCAACAAACTGGGCCTCATCAGCTGGTTGTCCGACTCCATGCAAAGCGGTATCGCCCACATGGGTTTGGGTTGGGAAGCCGGTTGCGCCCTGTTGATGCTGGCCTACCTCTACGCCCATTACGTTTTCGCCAGCGGTACGGCACACGTTACCGCCATGTTCGGCGCATTCTACGGCGCAGGCTTGGCCTTGGGCGCACCACCGATGCTGTTTGCCCTGATTATGGCAGCCGCTACCGGCATCATGATGTCGCTGACCCACTACGCCACCGGTTCCGCACCTGTCATTTACGGCTCAAACTACGTCAACATGACCGAATGGTGGAAAGCCGGCTTCATCATGAGCGTGGTCGAAATCCTGATTTTCAGCACTGTCGGCATCTTGTGGTGGAAAGCCTTAGGCTATTGGTAATCCTTTAGCCGATTGAAAAATCAGGCCGCCTGAAACTCCAATTTCAGACGGCCTTTTGTTACAATTTCACTTTTACCGAACACAATCAATTACCGTGAAAATACTCATTCTCGGCAGCGGCCAAGTCGGCTCGACCGTCGCCCAAAACCTCGCCTCCGTTCCCAGCAACGACGTCACTATTATCGACATCGACGAAAAAGCGCTCAACCGCATCAGCAGCCGCCTCGATGTCCAAACCATCGTCGGCAACGGCGCATCGCCCTTTACCCTCGAACAGGCAGGCGCGGCGGACTCCGACCTCCTGCTTGCCCTGACACGCAGCGACGAAACCAACATTGTCGCCTCCAAAATCGCCGCCGACCTATTCAACATCCCCAGCCGCATCGCACGCGTGCGCTCAAGTGAATACCTCGAATATCCGGTTGCCGGCAGCGACAACCCCGAAGAAGGCAGCCTCAACATCTTCGGCATTACCGAAACCATCAGCCCCGAACAACTGGTTACCGAACAACTCGTCGGCCTGCTCAACTACACCAGCTCATTGCAGGTACTCAGTTTTGCCAACGATAAAGTGCGCATGGTGATTGTTCAAGCCCGCAAAGGCGGTTTACTGATCGGCCGTGAAATTGCCGACATTAACCAACACCTGCTCGAAGGCGTGGACTGCCAAATCTGCGCCATCTACCGCAACAACCGCCTGATCGTCCCCACCCCGCAAACCGTCATCATCGAAGGCGATGAAGTCCTGTTTGCCGCCGACATCAACAGCGTTGAAGCCATCATGCGCGAATTGCGTCCGAAAGAAGCGCGTACCCGCCGCATCATGATCGCCGGCGGCGGCAACATCGGCTACCGCCTCGCCAAGCAGCTCGAATCCAAATACGACATCAAAATCATCGAATACAAACCCCACCGTGCCGAATGGCTGGCCGAAAATCTGGACAACACCCTCGTCCTGCAAGGTTCCGCTACTGATGAAACCCTGCTGGACGAAGAATACATCGACGAAATCGACGTCTTCTGCGCGCTGACCAACGACGACGAAAACAACATCATGTCCAGCCTGTTGGCGAAAAACCTTGGTGCCAAACGCGTAATCACCATCGTCAACCGCTCAAGTTACGTCGATTTGCTCGAAGGCAACAAAATCGATATTGTTGTTTCCCCCCATCTGATTACCATCGGCTCCATCCTCGCCCACATCCGCCGAGGCGACATCGTTGCCGTCCACCCTCTGCGCCGCGGCACGGCCGAAGCCATCGAAGTGGTGGTACATGGCGACAAAAACACTTCCGCCATCGTCGGCCGCCGCATCAGCGGCATCAAATGGCCGAGCGACTGCTACATCGCCGCCATCGTCCGCGGCGCAACCGGCGAAGTCATCATGGGACACCACACCGAAACCATCCTCCAAGACGGCGACCACATTATCTTCTTCGTCTCACGCCGCCGCGTCCTGCCGGAGTTGGAAAAACTCATTCAAGTCAAAATGGGCTTTTTCGGTTAAGCTCAAAATCCGTTTGCTTGAAGCCATAAAAAGGCCGTCTGAAAACCTTTTCAGACGGCCTTTATTCTTGTTTCATTTACGCTTTGGCAACACTGTTTTTACGGCCAAACCAAACGAAACCAATCACGCCCAATACAATCATCGGCACGCTCAACCATTGACCCATGGATAAGCCCAAAGTCAATAGGCCGAGATAGTCGTCAGGCTGACGGGCAAATTCGGCGATGAAGCGGAACAATCCGTAACCGCCCAAGAACAATGCTGCCGTTTGTCCGGCCGGACGTGGTTTTTTCGAGAAAATCCAAACAATGACAAACAAGCAAATGCCTTCAAGGGCAAACTGGTAAAGTTGAGATGGATGGCGCGGCAGCATGCCGTATTGTTGCAGCCATTCTGCCCACAAAGGATTATGCGCCGCGGCTTCCGCATCTTCGTAACGCGCTTGCGGGAAACCCATTGCCCAGAAAGCATTGAGTTCGGTCACGCGTCCCCAAAGTTCGCCGTTGATAAAGTTGCCGATACGGCCGGAAGCCAAGCCCAGCGGTACGAGTGGCGCAACGGTATCCATCAGCTTCAAGATACTGATGTTGTGCTTGCGACCAAACAGCCACATGGCAACGACCACGCCCAAGAAGCCGCCGTGAAACGACATGCCGCCTTCCCACACTTTGAAAATATCCAACGGGTTGGCCAAATAGTCGGAAAATTTATAAAACAAAACGTAGCCGATACGGCCGCCCAAGATGACGCCCAAGATACCCCAAGTCAGGAAATCGTCGAGTGTTTCTTTGGTAAACACAGAATTGCCCTGCGCGATACGGCGGCGGCCCAAAATCGTAAACAGGATAAAGCCGACAATATAGCTCAAGGCATACCAGCGGATGGCAAGCGGGCCGATGCTGATCAGCACCGGATCAAACTGGGGATGTATCATCATAATGTGTGTTCCTTATCTCAAAGGCCGTCTGAAAGCCTGAACTTTCAGACGGCCTGTATGCAGTGTCAGACGGTTTAACGCAAATCGCCAACCACATTCAAAATAGCAGACAACATGGCCTCGCCCAAGCGCAGCGAGCGTTGGCCGTTCCAGCCGAAATCATCGTCCGGCAGGTTGGCATTGTCTTTAAACGGCATTTCCAAAGTATAGGCAAGGCAGTTGAAATGATTGCCGACCCAGTTGGTCGCCAAAGTCATATTTGCCTGACCCGGCGCATCTTTGTCATAGCCGTAATCGTCTTGGAAATCTGGGCTGGCATTGAGCAACGCGAGTTTGAATTGGTCTTCCAAGGCTTCGATGCGCTCGTTGTAGTTCGGCACGCCTTCGGTACCGGCCACAAAGACAAACGGCAGACCTTCATCGCCGTGAATATCCAAGAACAAATCCACGCCGGTTTCCATCATTTTTTCACGGACGGTAAAGACTTCGGGGCTTCGCTCCAAAGTCGGGTTTTCCCATTCGCGGTTGAGGTTGGCGCCGGCGGCATTGGTGCGCAGATTACCCAAAACCGAACCGTCCGGATTCATATTCGGCACAATGTAGAAAGTCGCACGGTCAAGCAGCATACGCGCGGTCGGATCTTGCGGATCAAGCAAACGGCCCAGCAAACCTTCGACAAACCATTCCGCCATGGTTTCGCCCGGATGTTGACGGGCGATAATCCAGACTTTCATGTCGCTTTCGACTTGGTTGCCGATGGTCAAAAGATTGATGTCGCGGCCTTGAACAGTGCTGCCCAAGTCGTCGATACGGCACAAACCGCTGCCCTGCGCATCGCCCAAAAGGTTCAAATGCTGCTCGTTGGAATAAGGCTCGAAATAAGCGTAGTAAACGCTGTTGGACAAAGGCGTATGGTTGATGGTCAACACGCCGTTTTCGTAGCTGGTCGGCACGCGGAACCAATTTTGACGGTCGTAAGAAGCGCAAGCCTGATAGTCCTCCCAGCCCAAAGGATACGCAGCGTCCGCCGCATTTTCAAAATGCATCACGCAGTTTTGATAGGCCGCACCCTGCAAACGGAAGTAAAACCATTGGGCAAACTCCGAAGCATTGTCGGGACGCAGGGCGAGGCGGATATCGGCAGGGTTGCTCAAGTCTTTGACAACGACCGAACCGGCATCGAATTGGGTGCTGATTTTCATCATGGGTATCCTTAGTAATCGGCGAAGAGGCCGAAGCAAACCGTCATTTTACCGTTTGCATGAGGCTGGTTTCAACCATTTAACTGATTTAACAGGATTTCAAGCGCTTGGAAATATTGTTTCAGACGGCCTTTGGGATTAAGATAAAGGCCGAAATCATGAAACAAGGTTGAAACCATGACTCAGCAACAATCTGTCTCCTCTGCGATCAAAGCACGCGTCCTTGCCGAATCTTTACCTTATATCCGCCGTTTTTCCGGCTCTATCATCGTCATCAAATACGGCGGCAACGCCATGACCGAGTCGGCCTTAAAAGAGGGCTTCGCACGCGATGTCGTCCTGCTCAAACTGATCGGCCTGCATCCCGTCATCGTTCACGGCGGCGGCCCGCAAATCAATGAAATGCTGGAAAAAGTCGGCAAAAAAGGAGAATTTGTTCAAGGCATGCGCGTCACCGACAGCGAAACCATGGACATCGTAGAAATGGTTTTGGGCGGACACGTCAATAAAGAAATCGTTTCCATGATTACCTCCTTCGGTGGTCGCGCCGTCGGCATTACCGGCCGGGACAACCACTTCATCAAAGCGGAAAAACTCCTGATCGACACGCCCGAGCAAAAAGGCGTGGACATCGGCCAAGTCGGCACCGTGGCCGACATCGATACCCGTTTGGTGGAAGGCTTGGTCGAGCGCGGCTGCATTCCGGTCATCGCACCCATCGGCGTAGGGCAAAACGGCGAAGCGTTCAACATCAATGCCGACTTGGTTGCCGGCAAACTGGCGGAAAAACTTCAAGCCGAAAAACTGCTGATGATGACCAACATCCCCGGCGTACTGGATAAAGAAGGCAAATTATTGACCACCCTGACGCCAAGCCGCATTGACGAACTGATTGAAGACGGCACGCTGTACGGCGGCATGCTGCCTAAAATTGCCTCCGCCGTCGAAGCCGCCAAAAGCGGCGTCAAAGCCACACACATCATAGACGGCCGCGTTCCCAACGCCCTGCTCTTGGAAGTGCTGACCGATGACGGCGTAGGTTCGATGATTTTAGGCGAAGGCTAATCTGGTTTTCAGACGGCATTATGCCTGATTTAATCAGCTTTTCACCCTAAAAAGGGTAAAAAATGTTACACTATACAGCTTATGTTTGTTTGACCGATGTTGACGTGAAACAAACTTACAGTCGGTTTCATACCGACGTCGATGCCATGCCCGGCAAAGACGGTATAATGTCCGCATTTATCAGACTTCGGCAATCATCCTCAAGGCCGTCTGAAGCGTAACAAAGCTACTTTTCTTTTACCATCCTATTTGGAGATATTCATGAGCGCAATCGTTGATATTTTTGCACGCGAAATCTTAGACTCTCGCGGCAACCCTACTGTAGAGTGTGACGTATTGTTGGAATCCGGCGTCATGGGCCGTGCAGCCGTACCAAGCGGCGCATCAACCGGTCAAAAAGAAGCTTTGGAACTGCGTGACGGCGACAAATCCCGTTACTTGGGCAAAGGCGTATTGAAAGCCGTTGACCACGTTAACAACCAAATCGCGCAAGCCCTCATCGGCATCGATGCCAGCGAGCAATCTTATATCGACCAAATCATGATCGAATTGGACGGTACTGAAAACAAAGGCAACTTGGGTGCCAATGCCACTTTGGCCGTTTCTATGGCCGTAGCACGTGCGGCCGCTGAAGATGCAGGCCTGCCGCTGTACCGTTACTTGGGCGGCGCAGGCCCAATGGCTCTGCCGGTTCCGATGATGAACGTAATCAACGGCGGCGAACACGCCAACAACAGCCTGAACATCCAAGAATTCATGATCATGCCTGTCGGCGCAAAATCTTTCCGCGAAGCCCTGCGTTGCGGTGCCGAAATTTTCCACGCACTGAAAAAACTGTGCGATAGCAAAGGCTTCCCAACTACCGTTGGCGACGAAGGCGGTTTCGCACCCAACCTGAACAGCCACAAAGAAGCCCTGCAATTGATGGTGGAAGCCACCGAAGCCGCCGGCTACAAAGCAGGCGAAGACGTATTGTTTGCCCTGGACTGCGCATCCAGCGAGTTCTACAAAGACGGCCAATACCACCTGGAAGCAGAAGGCCGCTCCTACACCAGCGCAGAATTTGCCGAATACCTGGAAGGCCTGGTTAACGAATTCCCAATCATTTCCATCGAAGACGGCATGGACGAAAACGACTGGGAAGGCTGGAAACTGCTGACCGAAAAATTGGGCAAAAAAGTTCAATTGGTCGGCGACGACTTGTTCGTAACCAATCCAAAAATCTTGGCCGAAGGCATCGAAAAAGGCGTGGCAAACGCATTGCTGGTTAAAGTCAACCAAATCGGTACATTGAGCGAAACCCTGCAAGCCGTCGACTTGGCCAAACGCAACCGCTACGCCAGCGTAATGAGCCACCGTTCCGGCGAAACCGAAGACAGCACCATTGCCGACTTGGCAGTTGCCACCAACTGTATGCAAATCAAAACCGGCTCCCTGTCCCGCTCCGACCGCATGGCGAAATACAACCAATTGCTGCGCATTGAAGAAGAATTGGCCGAAGCCGCCTACTACCCCGGCAAAGCCGCATTCTACCAACTGGGCAAATAAGCAAAATATAGGATATTGATTGTATGAAGTGGGTGACTTTTGTTTTAACCTTCGCACTGTTGTGCTGTCAGTACAGCCTTTGGTTTGGCAAAGGCAGCGTCGGGCATACGGAAGAATTGCAGGAGCAGCTCGTCCGTCAGGAGGAAAAAAACCAAACGCTCACTTTACGCAACAATTTCCTCAATGCGGAAGTTGAAGACTTGGCACACGGACAAGAGGCCATCGCCGAAATTGCCCGCGTCGAATTGGGTTATGTCCAAGACGGCGAAGTGTATTACCGAATCATCGACCGCCGCTAAACCCTATCAAACAAAGGCCGTCTGAAAACACACTTTTCAGACGGCCTTTTTTATCGCAATCGCTATATAATCACATATCCCAAAATCAAATTACACCCATCATGTATGACGTAAACACCCACGATGTCCGCCAATTTTTTGCCCACGTCTGGCAACACAGGCTCGCACCGCTCCAATTGGACGGCCTGCAACAAAAAGCTTTGCGCATTATCGAAGCCCATCCCGAATACGGACACTATCTCGAAGACATCGAGCAATATTTAGATAAAGAATGGCTGCCCGAAGACGGCGAAAGCAATCCATTCCTACATATGTCGCTACACCTTTCCCTGCAAGAGCAAAGCGCCATCGATCAACCGCCGGGCATCCGTGCCATCCACCAACAACTTTGCGCCCGTTACAACGGCGACTGGGTCAAAGCTGAACACGATATGATGGAAGCCTTGGCAGAAACCATCTGGGAAGCGCAACGCTACGGACGGGGCCTTGACGTCAATGCCTACATGACCCGCTTGCGGAAATTGGTCGGCTTAGGCCAAGAAGAAAACGCCCGCCTCAATCCCCACGAGGTCAGCCTGATGGATACAAAGTAACTTCTTTTCAGACGGCCTCATCCCATACAAGTCCTTACGCTTGCCAAAGCCAACGTTTTCATCTTTCATGCTAAATTACTTTTTTGAAATCCCCTTATAAGGAAACCAAAATGCTCCGTCCATCCCTTATTGCCCTACTGCTAGCCGCCTCCCTGCCCGTAGCAGCAGAAAGCCTCAACTACAACATCGTTGAATTTTCCGAATCCGCGAATATGGAAGTACCGCGAGATACCATGACCGCGTATTTCAGCGTCAATGCAGAAGGCAAAGACCGTCAAGCCGTCAACCAAGCTTTCATGAAGAAATTCAACCAGTTCAACAAAATCTCCCAAAACAGCAAATTTAAAGCCGAGCTGATGGAACGCAACGCCTCCCCACGCTATCAATACACCAACGGCAAACGTACCCAAACCGGCTGGGAAGAACACGCCTACTTCAAAGTAGAAAGCAAAGACTTTGAAGCACTCAACCGCCTGATTGCCGACAGCATCAATATCGCCGTTTTGGAAAACGCCTCATTTTCCGTATCCAAAGAAAAACGCGAAGAAACCGTCGACCAACTGAGCAAAGCCGTCATCCTGCGCTTCAAAGACCGCGCCCAAAACCTCGCCCAAACGCTCGGCTTCTCCAGCTACAAAATCGTCAAACTCAACCTGGGCCACATCGGCAACCGCCAAGTCGGCGGCGACTTTGCACACGCCAAAATGCTGCGTGCAATCCCCGCCGCAGAAGTGGCTGCAGGAATAGAAGATGGCGTACCGGCTTCTCCGGGTTCGGAAGAAATCAGCCTGACCGTCAACGGCTCGGTGCAAATGTAGGATTTTCTTTTAAATCATTTTAAAGGCCGTCTGAAAGTATATTTTCAGACGGCCTTTTGTATTGCTCAATGATTAAAAGGGAATATCGTCGTCGATATCTTCAACCGGAGCGGTCGGTTGTGCCGGTGCAGGACGACGGGCCGGGGCTGCCGGGGGTTCTTGCGCCGGGGCAGATTGGTATTGCTGTTGAGGCGCTTGTTGGTAACTGCTTTGGCTTGAATGACCGCCTTGGTTGTAGCCGTCATCGTATGGTGCGCCGCCGCTGTTGTCGTTGCGGCTGCCGAGCATTTTCATCTCATTGGCGATGATGTCGTAAGCGGTGCGTTCGATACCGTCTTTGCCTTGGTATTTACGGCTTTGGATGCGGCCTTCCAAATACACTTGGCTGCCTTTACGCAGGTATTGGCCGGCGATTTCGGCGAGTTTGCGGTACATGGTGATGTTGTGCCATTCGGTACGTTCTACGCGTTGGCCGTTGCGGTCATTCCAAGTTTCGCTGGTGGCAACGCTGAAGTTACAGACGGCCTCGCCGTTGGGCATATAGCGGACTTCCGGGTCGCGGCCGAGACGGCCGATGAGGATAACTTTATTCAATGACATTTTACACTCCTGTGATGATTTTTTCGGCGGCCTCTTGGTCAAATCCTTTTTGCAAGGCCTTGATATAAATAGTTTGTTTGTCTGCGCTGAAGCTGATGCTTTCGACGCCTTCAATTTCGGTCAGTTTTTGGTAGAGCAAATCCGGATTTTGTTGCCATTCGGCGTTAAGCGGATAGCTGAGGTTTTTGACGGGTTTCGGTGCCGGTAAGATGAGTGCCAATACCAGCCACAGCAACATCAATACGCTACAAAAGGTAAAAACGCCTGAAAACCCATATTTTTGGAACAATAAGCCGCCGGTCGCGCCGCCGACAAACAAGCCGACTGACTGTAATGTGTTATACACGCCCATCGCCGTTCCTTTCAAATCGGACGGGGCGATTTTCGATACCATAGACGGCAGGCTGGCTTCCAATACATTGAAACCAATAAAATAAACAATCAAATAGGCGGTAATCAACCATATCGAGTGCATGCCAAACAGCAAGCCGATTTGCGCCGCCGTGATGCAAACGATACCGAGGATAAACACTTGCTTGAGTTTGTTGCGCGTTTCGCCGACGATAATCAGCGGCACCATAATAATCAGGCCGGTAATGGTTGACGGCAGATAGACTTGCCAGTGATGGATTTTTTCCAAACCCAACTGCGTCATGGCAAACGGCAATGCGGTAAATAATGCCATTTGCGCCGCATGCAAGGCAAAAATACCGAAGTCGAGATTGAGCAGTTGGCGGTTTTTCAATACCTCGCCCATACGTGAAGGCTGCGCCTGCGTGTCTTCGTGCATTTTTGACACTTCCGGATCAGGCGTCATCCAGGCAACCACGCCGATACTGATTACAGTCAGAATACCGGTCAGCGCAAACAGGCCGGATACACCAATAAAGCTGGCAATCATCGGCGCCAGCACTAGGCTGACGGAGAAGGTCAAGCCGATACTCAGGCCGATCATCGCCATCGCACGCGTCCGCACTTCGTTACGGGTCAAATCCGCCAGCAAAGCCGTTACCGCCGCACTGACTGCACCCGCGCCTTGAATGGCACGCGCGGCAACCAACATCTGCAGGCTGTCGGCAACTGCAGCCCAAAAACTACCTGCCGCAAACACAATCAAGCCGGCATAAATCACTTTTTTACGGCCGAACTTGTCGGAAGCCATTCCCAAAGGCAGTTGCAGCAAAGCTTGTGTCAGCCCGTAAATACCCATCGCCATACCGACCAGCGCTTTATTGTTTTCTGCGCCGGGCAACGAAGCGGCATACATTGCCAAAACAGGCAACACCAAAAACATCCCCAACATACGCAGTGCGTAAACGCCGGAAAGTGTGGTACTGGCACGCCACTCGTGCGGAAACATTTGAATGCGGTTATCTCTTGCCATAAATAATGTTTCAGACGGCCTTAAGTTTGCAAAAGGCCGTCTGAAAGTGTGAATTAACAGATTCTCTGATTATACAGGATTCAAAGGAATTGCATGGGGTCAAATCGCAAGCCGTTTATCGCAAACCTGCTTCATCGGTATAAAACGGTTACAACAAAAAACAACGTCACGCGACATCTGCCCTATCCCATTTATCCCGAATCAACCCCACTGCCATCTATTTCGCCACGCGCCTAACACGGCATTCGGATATTTGTTACTGCCCAAGCTGCCGTTAAACCTTGCCAAAGCGCGGACAATATTGCCTTTTTCGATATTGTTGTAATGGCGCAGAATGGTGCAGCCATAGCGCAGATTAGTGCGGATATCGAAAAGGTTGTGCGACGGGTTGCCGATATAGTTTTTCCAAAACGGCATCACCTGCATCAAACCGCGCGCACCCACGCCGCTAATCGCATATTGGCGAAACGCACTTTCCACTTCAATCAAGCCCAAAATCACTTGAGTATTGAGTCCGGCACGACTGCTTTCATATTGAATATTGACCAACAGGCGGCGGCGCTCGCCCTCATCGGGAATAAAGCGTGCCAATCGGGAAGACATCGCCGCCAACCAACGCTCCCCTTCCCTTGCATCGGTAAACACCAGCCGCGCAGGACTGGCGCTATTGATCGAACTGCGCATCACGGACGCCACATCATCGGCCAGCGTTTCTTCACGTTGCGCCCCCGCCCAAGCGGCTGCAGGCGTCAAAAGCATGGCTCCGCCGACTTGCAACAGGCGGCGGCGCGATAAAAATAAGGAATCTTGGTTTTCCGATTTCATGTGTTTCTCTTTTTAGGCCGTCTGAAAAGTTCAGACGGCCTTTGATATATTTGCTTAAAATCAGCATTATAAAATACATCTATGAGCAGAATCAAAGAGCTGTATTCCTTTTATTGTCAAGTGATACCGCCTCAAGTAACATTTAGGTTTTTCTAATCAAGCGGTATTTTTTATGACCACCACTCCCGCCAACGTTTTAGCCTCCGTCGATTTGGGTTCCAACAGTTTCCGCCTGCAAATTTGTGAAAACAACAACGGCCAGCTGAAAGTTATCGACTCCTTCAAACAAATGGTACGCTTTGCCGCCGGCTTGGACGAACAAAAAAACCTGAGCGAAGCCTCTCAAGAACAAGCCTTGGAATGTTTGGCAAAATTTGGCGAACGCCTGCGCGGATTTCAACCTGAAAACGTGCGCGTGGTGGCCACCAACACTTTCCGCGTCGCCAAAAACATCGCCCAATTCCTGCCCCGTGCCGAAGCGGCACTGGGTTTCCCCATCGAAGTCATTGCCGGCCGTGAAGAAGCGCGTCTGATTTACACCGGCGTAGTACATACCCTGCCGCCCAAAGGCGACAAAATGCTGGTTATCGACATTGGCGGCGGTTCAACCGAATTTGTCATCGGCTCGGATTTGCAACCGCTGACCACAGAAAGCCTGCCTTTGGGCTGCGTAACGTACAGCATGCGCTTCTTCCAAAACAAAGTAACCGCCAAAGATTTCCAAGCCGCCGTTTCCGCCGCGCGTATCGAAATCCAGCGCATCAGCAAACTGATGAAGCGCACCGGTTGGGATTTCGCCATCGGCACGTCCGGTTCGGCAAAATCCATACGCGACGTTTTGGCGGCCGAATTGCCGCAGGAAGCCGACATTACCGCCCAAGGCATGCGTTATCTTGCCGATAGGATTATCGAAGCTGGTTCGGTAAAAAAAGCCAAATTTGAAAACCTCAAACCCGAACGCGTCGAAGTTTTTGCGGGCGGGTTGGCCGTGATGATGGCCGCTTTCGACGAACTCTCGCTGACCAAAATGACCGTTACCGAAGCCGCCCTCCGCGACGGCGTGTTCTACGACTTAATCGGCCGCAGCCTCAATGTCGATATGCGCGAGCAGACAACGGCAGAGTTCCAAAAACGCTACCACGTCAGCCTCAACCAAGCCAAACGTGTTGCCGATACCGCGCAAGCCTTCATGAACAGTCTGTGCCACGTCAAAAACGTAACCGTTCAAGAGCTTGCCCTGTGGAACCAATACCTCAGCCGTGCAGGCCGTCTGCATGAAATCGGTTTGGATATCGCCCATACCGGCTATCACAAACACTCCGCCTATATTCTCGAAAACGCCGATATGCCGGGCTTCTCACGCAAAGAGCAAACCATTTTGGCGCAACTGGTTATCGGCCATCGCGGCGACCTCAAGAAAATGGCGGACATTATCGGCGACAACGAAATCATGTGGTGTGCCGTATTGTCCCTACGTCTGGCCGCCCTCTTCTGCCGCTCGCGCCTGCCGCTCGATTTACCGCCGCAAACCCAGCTTCGCATCGATGAAAGTAACCACAGCTTTATCTTGCGCATCAACGCCCAATGGCTGGAGCAACACCCCCTCATCGCCGATGCGCTGGACTACGAAAGCGCGCAATGGCAAAAAATCGATATGCCTTTCTCGGTTCAAGCACAATAAACCGCGCTCCGTTATAATAGGCAGCTGTTCAAAATCCAAGCCGCAGGCCGTCTGAAAACGACAGCCTGCCATACATCAAGGAAAACCATGAGAAAACCCCAACGCGGCTACGCCCGCCAAGACCGTGCCAAAGAACAAATCATGCGCGAACTGGCCGAACTCGTCCGCACCGGCCTGAAAGATCCGCGCGCAGGCTTCATCACCATCAACGAAGTCGAAGTTACCCGCGATTACAGCCACGCGACCGTGTTCTACACCGTCCTCGACGACAGCACACGCGACATCACCGAAGAAGCTTTGGAACACGCCAAAGGCCATTTGCGCAGCGAATTGGCCAAACGCATCAAACTCTTCAAAACGCCTGAGCTGCACTTCAAATACGACGAATCACTCGAACGCGGCATGAGCATTTCCAGCCTGATCGACCAAGTGGCGGCGGAAAAACCGGTTGAAGACTAATTGATTAAAACACACAGGCCGTCTGAATGCTTTCAGACGGCCTGAACATTACCCCATACCCGATATGACAACCAAACCCACCAAACGCCCGGTCAACGGCGTTCTTCTCCTCGACAAACCCGAAGGCCTTTCCAGCAACACCGCCCTGCAAAAAGCGCGGCGTTTGTTCCGTGCTGAAAAAGCCGGGCATACCGGCGTACTCGATCCTTTGGCCACAGGGCTTTTGCCCGTTTGTTTCGGCGAAGCGACCAAGTTTGCCCAATACCAGATTGATGCCGACAAAGCCTATACCGCCACGCTGAAACTGGGCGAAGCCAGCAGCACGGGCGATGCCGAAGGCGAAATCATCGCCACCGCACGCGCCGATATTTCATTGTCCGAATTTCAGACGGCCTGCCAAGCCTTAACGGGCGATATCCGCCAAGTTCCACCTATGTTTTCCGCCCTCAAGCATGAAGGCAAACCGCTGTACGAATACGCACGAAAAGGCATCGTTATCGAACGCAAAGCGCGCGACATCACCATTTACTCCATTGATATCACTGAGTTTGATGCACCCCAAGCCGTGATAGACGTACGTTGTAGCAAGGGCACTTACATTCGCACCCTCAGCGAAGACATCGCCAAACACATCGGCACATTCGCCCACCTGACCGCCCTGCGCCGTACTGAAACCGCTGGCTTTACCATTGCCCAAAGCTACACGCTCGAAGCCTTGGCAGAATTGGACGAAGCCGAACGCGATGCCCTATTGTTGCCTTGCGATGTTTTGGTACAACATTTCCCCAAACTTGAGTTGAACGACTACGCCGTTACTATGCTCAAACACGGCCAACGTCCCCAGTTCACCGAAGACATTTCCGCCGAGCAGCCCATCCGCGTGTACAGCCGAGATGGCACATTTATCGGACTGGTGGAATATCAAAAAGAAATAGGCCGTCTGAAAGCCTTACGCCTGATGAATACCGCCGACAAATAACTTCCTGCAAAGAGAGCCGATCATGAAGGTCTATACCGCCGCCCAAATGCGCGAACGCGAACAAGCAGCCGTCGATAAAGGCACAAGCTTCGACCAACTGATGGAAAACGCCGGCAGTTCTGCCGCCCGAGACCTCATGCAGCGTCATCCTCAAGCCGGATGCGCCCTGATTGTTTGCGGCAAAGGCAACAACGGCGGCGACGGCCTAGTCATGGCAAGATATATGCAGGCGCAAGGTTGGCACATCGATATTCTGTTTTCACTTGGGAAAAACCTCTCCCCTTTGGCTCAAACCAATCGCGAACGCCTCAACGGTTTGCCCCATATTGAATTGATATCCGCACAAGAACTGGCAGGCCGTCTGAAAAAAGGTTACGACATCATTATCGAAGGCATATTCGGCACAGGCTTCAGCGGCGCGCTTCCAACCGAAATCGCCGCCCTCTGCCGCCAACTCAATCATTCAGACGGCCTGAAAGTCGCCCTTGATATTCCCACTGGCCTCAACTGCGACACCGCCGAAGCTGATCCAGATACATTCCGTGCAGACCTGACCTACACCTTTGCCGCCTATAAACCGGCGCATTTAAGCGAGTCCGGCCAAACCTATTGTCAAGAAACCGTCTGTTTACCTATTGGCATTGATTAAATACCTATAAAAAATAACAGGGTGCAATTTTGCACCCTGTTATTTTTGCTTACTTCCAAATCTGCGCCAATTTAATCCCCAGCGCCGTCAAACCAAACGAACCGAAAACATGCAGACAGGTTGCCATCAAAGCCATGCCCCAACGTTGCGCCTGCATCAAACCCACCATCTCCACTGAAAAACCTGAAAATGTGGTCAAGCTGCCGAGAAAGCCGGTAATCCAAAGCAAACGCCATTGCGGATCGGTTAAGAGTTCCGCCAATACACCAATCAGCAGCGCGCCCAGCCAGTTTGCAGCCAATGTACCGATAGAAAAAGGCGCAGAAGACACCAGCACCAAGCCAAACAGCCAACGCAATACAGCCCCGACAGCGGCACCGCAAACAATGGGAAAAATATAAGCAAACATAACAAGTTAAACATTCAATTCAAAAAACAGGCCATCCGGTTATTAGGCCGTCTGAAAACCAAGCAAGGATGCCTTCATATCTTATTGCCAAATCTTAGGCGCGGATTTCAAATACCTGTCGTCATCGAAAGTACAAATCCATTGCGGCTTGAGCGCGATAAAAATGGCTGTTGAAATACCGCTCAAAAATGCCTCCGCCCAAGCAATTAAGAAGAAAACAGGAAAAGCGGTTTTCCACAATACAGCCGTATCAAACACATCCGCCCAGTCCAACAAACCGACCAAAACCACGCCGGTAAACACCATGCCGACCGCCGCGGCCCAAAAACCATTCAGAAAAATAAAGATAAAGATATTGGCAGGCAAACGCGACACCCAATGGCGGAAGCCCAAGTTCACCAACAAAGGCGGAAGCAATACGGACAAGGCATTGATGGGGAACATATGCCAATCGCCCCAAAGCCACAAATATGGAAAAAACAGCAAAACGCCGATGCAGAAAGCAGCAGAAGTGCCCAGCATTAAAGCCGTCAGGTTTAAAGCAAGCAAATGATAGCTCATACCGGCCAGTTGTCCGCTTTCCGGAGAGGCATTCAAACTCCAAGCCAGCGGCAACATCACGGCAGCCAACAAAAATGCGGAACGATGCTGCGATACCGACACCCATGCCTGCTTTGCGCACAAAGCAAAAATCACCAGCAACACAGGCCATGCCGCCATCACGATACCAACGGGAAACCATCCGTTTTGAAAAATCATCATCTCATCCGCAAAATGTTCAGACGGCCTATTATACGCGTCTCAAGCCACAGCTTTGACAATCCTGTCTGCCTTTGCCGTTAAAGCTTGTTTCGGCTGGTTTTGTTTACCCGAAAAAAGCGTTAGAATAACGGACTTTGCCGTTTAATTAAGGGGATGGACGCATGCTTTGGACAATATTGGCTTTAATTCTGCTGGCTGTCATAGCCGGCTTGTTCTGGTGGCGCCAGAAACAAGAGCAAAAGTGGCGCCAAGAATTAGCCCGACTCAGTGGCGATGAAGAAGAAATCAACGAAGAAGACAGCCCGGTCGGTTTTTCCGACCAACTGGACAGCCTGAAACGTTTGTTCAGCATGAACAAGCACACTGCCGACAACCATAAAATCGCCCGTATCCGCCTGCTTTCCGCGCTCGAACACAATAAAATGCAACGCGCCGAAACAGACAAAGAGCACGCAGCAGAGCCCGTTGCCGAAGAGCTGGAACACATCGCAGCGACCGAAGAAGAAATCAAAGTTGTGCCTAAAACCCGCAAATCTGCCAAACCGGAACGTATTCCTAAAATTACGCCGTTTGCACAAATGGAAACACCCGAATACAGCCCGTCTTTGGTGCAAAATAGCAATTTTGAAGAAATCACATTAGAAGAAGCCACCCGCTCCCTGCACGAAGCGGCGGTTGAGGAATGGAACGAGCATTTGGCCGAAAAAAATGCGCCGATTTACAAAGACGAAGTTGAAACCCCATTGTTGCGCGCTTCATCCCTGCCGATGACCGGCATGGAAATCATCGACTACAACGACCCTATTTTGCGCCGCACACGCGAGCGTGCCTTGGCGCGCGCCAATAATGTCCGCGTGGCAGAAGCCCATGCGCCGCATATCGAAACCGTTCAGACGGCCTTAAGAACTGCCGAAAAAGAAGCCATCCTCCCCTATACTTCCATGCAGGCATTCCCTTCTGAAATCCAAGCGGAAGATATTCACGTCAACCTTGCCCGCCGTACCGCCGCACGCCACAAACTGGCCGCGGCCGTCGCCCCTTTGCGCGACTACTCTCCGCGCACCATCGAAAATGACGAAATTCTGGCCAACTTGGGACAAATCAGCCGTCCTGCCAGCCTGCGCCGTCAAGTTCGCCATACCGAAGCTGCCGCCGAAAGATGGGCGCGTAAACAAGCTGCCACGGAAGCTGTTGCACCGCAACCTGCCGCACCGGCAACGCCGTCCCGTCCGAAACCGGCTGCGCCTGTTAAAAAATCCCCTTATATCTCCCGACCTGCCGCGCCAAACGCAACCGTAGTCGAGCCGCCTGCCGTACCGGTCGTCCCGATGGCGAAAACCGATATCCCCGAGCCGCCCGTTTTCCAAACCTCGATTGCGCCGATTGATATCCCCGAGCCGCCTGCTTTTGAACATAAAATCCAAGTGCCGATTTTTGATGCACAAGTCAATGCGCATGTCAGCAACCAACCTGAACGCAGTATCCGCGATTATTTAATCAGCGAATCTGCGGAAGAAGAAACAGAATTCGATGGTGAGCCGGAAGCGCCGGTACAAGCGGAAACAGAAGCGATTCAAGCGGTTGAAACGATTGAACCCGTTGAACCTGCTGAAACAATCGCAAGGCCGTCTGAATATACACAGACAATCGTTGAAACGCCTGTTCGAAGCGTAGAACCCAGCGTTCAAGAAGATACACCAAGCGTAGCGATTCCAACTTCGGCAACACTGACCGATGCGCTTCTACCGACCACTGCCCTGCTCCTGCCGCCTCAGTTTGACCCGAGCGCCTCGCAAACTGAAGAACAATTACTGGAAAACAGCATCACCATCGAAGAAAAACTGGCCGAGTTCAAAGTTAAAGTCAAAGTGATGGACTCCTATTCCGGCCCGGTCATTACGCGTTATGAGATTGAGCCTGATGTCGGCGTGCGCGGCAGTGCCGTTTTGAACCTTGAAAAAGACTTGGCGCGCTCGCTTGGCGTGGCTTCCATCCGTGTGGTGGAAACTATCCCCGGCAAAACCTGCATGGGCTTGGAATTGCCTAATCCGAAACGCCAAATGATCCGCCTGAGCGAAATCTTCAATTCGCCTGCGTTTACCGAGTCCAAATCCAAACTCACCCTCGCGCTCGGCCAAGACATTACCGGCCAGCCTGTCGTCACTGACTTGGCCAAAGCGCCGCATCTGCTGGTTGCCGGTACGACCGGTTCGGGTAAATCCGTAGGCGTGAACGCCATGATTCTGTCTATGCTCTTCAAAGCAACGCCGGAAGACGTGCGCATGATTATGATTGACCCGAAAATGCTGGAACTGAGCATTTACGAAGGCATTCCGCACCTGCTCGCCCCTGTCGTAACCGATATGAAATTGGCTGCAAACGCACTGAACTGGTGCGTCAACGAAATGGAAAAACGCTACCGCCTGATGAGCTTTATGGGCGTGCGCAACCTTGCCGGTTTCAACCAAAAAATTGCCGAAGCCGCCGCGCGTGGTGAAAAAATCGGCAGCCCGTTCAGCCTCACGCCTGAAGATCCTGAGCCATTGGAAAAACTGCCGTTTATCGTGGTCGTCGTAGATGAATTTGCCGACCTGATGATGACCGCCGGTAAGAAAATTGAAGAGCTGATTGCCCGCCTTGCCCAAAAAGCCCGCGCAGCCGGTATCCATTTGATTCTTGCCACCCAACGCCCCAGCGTGGATGTCATCACCGGCCTGATTAAAGCCAATATTCCGACACGCATTGCCTTCCAAGTATCCAGCAAAATCGACAGCCGCACGATTCTTGACCAAATGGGCGCGGAAAACCTGCTCGGCCAAGGCGATATGCTGTTCCTGCCACCCGGTACCGGCTATCCGCAACGTGTACACGGCGCGTTCGCTTCCGACAACGAAGTACACCGCGTAGTAGAATACCTGAAACAATTCGGCGCACCCGATTATATCGACGATATTTTGAGCAACGGTTCCACCGAAGACTTTACCGGTACCAGCCGCAGCAACGACAGCGACCTCGACCCCATGTATGACGAAGCCGTTTCCGTTGTCTTGAAATCGCGTAAAGCCAGCATTTCCAATATCCAACGCCAACTGCGCATCGGCTACAACCGCGCCGCCCGCCTGATTGACCAAATGGAAGCCGACGGTATTGTTTCCCCGGCGGAAAACAACGGCAACCGCACCATCTTGGCACAAAGCAGCGACCATCTGGATTAATTTATCCTTGTATAAAATCAAGGCCGTCTGAAAACTTTTCAGACGGCCTTTTTAAATCAGATATAGTTCAGAGATTCCAATCAAATAAACAAGCAAATAAGTAATCTATAAACAACATTTCTTACAAATCTAAATGCTTTTACATTGACGGTATTTGCTTCACAAATAAACAAGGTTCAATCAACCAAACTCTACCTGCAAAATGCATATCTCTACCCGTTCATCACTATTTTCAGACGGCCTTTTGTCAAGACCGGAAAAAACAGGTAAATCCGTTTTTCGATTAGAAACAATATTATTATGATTCATGCCCTCGGCAACACTCCAACCTTTACGAGGAAAAACAAATGAAAAAATATTTTGCAGAATTTTTCGGCACTTTCTGGCTGGTATTCGGCGGCTGCGGTAGCGCAGTATTGGCAGCAGCCTACCCTGAACTCGGCATTGGCTTTGCCGGTGTCGCCTTGGCGTTCGGCTTGACCGTACTGACCATGGCTTACGCCGTCGGCCATATTTCCGGCGGCCACTTCAACCCTGCCGTTTCCGTCGGCCTCTTCATCGGCGGCCGTTTCAACGGTAAAGACCTGTTGCCTTACATCGTATCCCAAGTCATCGGTGCGATTGCCGCTGCAGGCGTTCTGTATCTGATTGCTTCCGGTAAAACCGGTTTTGATGCTGTTGCTTCCGGCTTTGCCAGCAATGGTTTCGGCGAGCACTCTCCTAACGGTTACGACATGATGGCCGCGTTGCTGATCGAATTCGTACTGACCGCATTCTTCCTGATCATCATCATGGGTTCTACCGACAAACTGGCTCCGGCCGGCTTCGCTCCTATCGCCATCGGCCTGGGTCTGACCCTGATTCACTTGATCAGCATTCCTGTGACCAATACTTCCGTCAACCCTGCACGCTCTACCGGCGTTGCCTTGTTCCAAGGCGGCTGGGCTGTTGAACAACTGTGGTTGTTCTGGTTGGCCCCTATTGCCGGCGCAGCAGTTGGCGCGGCTATTTACCGCTTTGTTTTGGCAAACAACGACGACAAATAATCTAAACGGAATGATATTTCCGGTGCGGCCGATACCCTACTAAACCGTCCGCACCCAAGTTGCCGAGATACAAACGCACCGCCTGACTCAGACGGTGCGTTTGTTTTTGCCGTGTTACAATATTTCCTTTTCCCACATTCTCAAACCATCATGCAAACCTTACCTTTTCAAACCGATATCGCTGCCAGAATGCTGGTCAATACTGAAAACGAAACCATCCATCCCGATGCCGTATTCGTACAAACGCAAAACGGCTATTGGATTGCTTGGCACGACCAACAAGCCGCCCTGCTTGCCCCCGACACACCGCCCGATATTCCCTGCTTTTGGGTAGAAGGCGCAGAAAGCTTGGAAGAGCTGGTAAGCATGGTAGAAAACGGTGAATTTGACGAAGTCGAAGAATTTGACGGCGACGATGATGCTTGGCAAGAAGCACTCGGATGCGGCCATCATCACGAAGGGCACTGCGGATGCAGCCATTGAGATGTGCAAAACGCCTGCTTCCGGCACTTGCCCTTTGCCTGACGCTTAACAGCTGCGTTGTAGGCGCGGCTGTCGATTTGGCTGCCACGACCGTCCTGACTGCCGGGAAATTGGTTGTCAAAGGAACGGGAACAGTGATTGATGCCGCCATTCCTGACGGCAAAAAAGACAAGGACAAAGAAAAAGAAAAGAGCAAAGAAAAGCCAAAATCGGAAGAAATCATCTATAAGGAAGAGTCCTCCGATGAAGTAACGCAATAATCCTTCAGACGGCCTTGGTAAGGTAACCCATCCTACTGAGGCCGTCTGAGCATTCATCCTTACATATAGCCCTGTTCACGCAAAGAGCAGGTTTCTTTTGCCGTTACGATAAAATGGTCTAAGAGCGTAATATCCACCAAACTTAAAGCCTGTTTCAAACGCTCTGTAAACTGCACATCAGATTCAGACGGCCTTGCCGAGCCGCCCGGATGATTGTGTGCCAAAATCAAACTGTCGGCATATTCATCCAATGCCAATTTGACGATTTCACGAATATAAACCGTGTTTTCCGCCACCGTACCACGCGACAATTCCCGTACCGCAATCAATTGATTTTGACGGTTGAGCAGCAACGCAACGCTGACTTCGATTTTTTCATGCCCCAGATGCAGGCGCAGATAATCCGCAACCGATTTCGGGTTTGACAAAACCATCTGCTCCTGCAAATCCTCACCCAAAATCCGCCGCCCGATTTCTTTGACCACGGCAAACTGAGTATAGCTCGCCAAACCCATGCCCTTGCAAGCAGAAAGTGTTTTGGCATCCGCACTCATCAGCTTTCCCAAGCTGCCGAACTCGCTCAACAAATAACGCGCCAAATCGACCGCGCTCATGCCGCGTGTTCCGACACGCAATAAAATCGCCAGCAACTCCGCATCACTCAACGCCGCCGCGCCGCGCTCCAACAGCTTCTCACGCGGCCGCTCCCCCTCGGGCCATTCTTTAATGCTCATGTTTTCCCTTTTTATTCATATAGCGGATTTGGTTTTTATTTAGGACAAAACCATCTTGCCCGCATAAAACGCAATCCGCACGATTTTATTAAAATTAATGCAATTTGCGTATTTTATTCTATCTCTAATTATTTTTTAAGACATTTGAATATAAATTAAATCCTTTTGTGCAGAAAAACAACGTTACCCATTTTCGCTATCCTGTTCCCCTGCCTGCCTTTCCTTTCCTATTTACTTCAAATCAGCCGCTACAAGCATTTTCATATTGCCCCTATGAGGCTTAGGCTAATATAATATTGAGTTTGCCGAGAGCAAAAGCTGAGGCTTAAACTGCTTTCTATCCACGCTGCCCGTGCGCTTTACAAGAGTTTCAGACGGCCTCCGTCCGACTCCCGCCAGCAATCAAACAGCTTTTTATCACCCATTCGAAAATCCGTTTTGCCGGTACTCGTCTTTCTTTTTGGAGTATTGCCATTATGACCGCAACCACTGCGTCTTCAGCCAAACCTTATTTGCAAATCCAAGGCTTGGTGAAAAAGTTTGGTGACAATTACGCTGTCGATAACATCGACTTGGACATCTATCAACACGAAATCTTCGCCCTTTTGGGCAGCTCAGGCAGTGGCAAATCCACACTGCTGCGTATGTTGGCAGGCATGGAAAGCCCCAATCAGGGCAAAATCATTCTCGACGGTCAAGACATTACCAAGCTTGCCCCGTATGAGCGCCCAATCAACATGATGTTCCAAAGCTATGCCCTGTTCCCGCACATGAGCGTTGAACAAAACATCGCTTTCGGCCTGAAACAAGACAAAATGCCTAAAGGCGAAATCGACGCCCGCGTCGAAGAAATGTTGCGCCTGGTGCAAATGACCAAATACGCCAAACGCAAGCCGCATCAACTTTCCGGCGGCCAGCAACAACGTATCGCTTTGGCGCGCAGCCTGGCAAAACGTCCGAAAATCCTGCTGCTTGACGAACCTTTGGGCGCACTCGATAAAAAACTGCGCCAACAAACCCAACTGGAATTGGTCAACACGCTGGAACAAGTCGGCGTAACCTGTATCATGGTTACCCACGACCAAGAAGAAGCGATGACGATGGCGACCCGTATCGCCATTATGTCCGACGGCCAATTGCGCCAAGTCGGTACGCCTAGCGACGTGTACGACTATCCTAACAGCCGCTTTACCGCCGAATTTATCGGCGAAACCAATATTTTTGACGGCGTTGTTATTGACGACCGCGCCGATTTCTCTATCGTCAAATGTGACGGCTTGGAAAACCACGTCCGCATCGACCACGGCCTGGGCGTTCCGAACGACCATGAAATTTGGATCAGCATCCGTCCTGAAGATATTGATTTGCATAAAGAAAAACCGGAACACCTGGGCGCGCACAACTGGGCCCAAGGCACAGTCAAAGAAATTGCCTACTTGGGCAGCTTCGCGATTTACCACATCAAACTTGCCAACGGCCGTGTCGTTAAGAGCCAAGTTCCCGCACCTTATTGGTATGTGCGCAACATTACGCCGCCGACCTGGGACGAGACTGTCTACATCAGCTGGCCTGAAAACCAACCGACACCTCTGTTCAGTTAATTTGAGGGAAATGCAATGAACCTTAAAAAACTGAAAAACAAACTGTTCCGCCGCCCCGGCCAGCGTGCAGTGATTGCCGTGCCGTATATTTGGCTTTTGATTCTGTTTCTGATTCCGTTCGCCATCGTATTGAAAATCAGCTTTGCCGAACAAGAAATTGCCATTCCGCCATTTACGCCGCTGACAACGATTGATGAAGACTTAGGCCGTCTGAACATTGCCATCAGCTATCAAAACTACGCCGACATTTTCCAAAACTTTTGGAATACGCTCAATCCGTTTGGCGACAGTGAAAACAGCAATATCTATCTGATGACCTACTGGTCTTCGATTAAGACTGCGCTGACGACGACCATCATCTGCCTGTTGATTGGTTATCCCACCGCTTATGCCATTTCACGCGCCAATCCGGCTGCGCGCAACGGCCTGCTGTTGGCAATCATGCTGCCTTTCTGGACCTCTTTCCTGTTGCGTGTTTACGCATGGATGGGCTTATTGGGACACAACGGCATCATCAACAATTTCTTAATCAAATACGGAATCATCAGCGAGCCTTTAGACTTGTTCTACAATGCTTTTTCTCTGAATTTGGTGATGGTTTACGCCTATCTGCCGTTTATGATTTTGCCGCTGTACACACAATTGGTAAAACTGGACAACCGTCTGCTCGAAGCCGCTTCCGACTTGGGCGCAGGTCCGATCAAATCGTTCTTTACCATTACCCTGCCTTTGTCCAAAACCGGCATCATCGCAGGCTCTATGTTGGTCTTCGTTCCGGCCGTCGGTGAATTTGTGATTCCTGAATTGGTGGGCGGTTCTGAAAACCTGATGATCGGTAAAGTATTGTGGCAGGCATTCTTCGACCAAAACAACTGGCCGCTGGCTTCTGCCGTCGCCGTCGTCATGGTTGCCCTGCTGGTTGTACCGATTGCCCTGTTCCAGCACTATGAAAACCGCGAATTGGAAGAAGGAGGCAAATAATGCAGAAAACCAAATTATCCTGGTTCTTGAAACTGATGCTCCTGCTCTCGCTGGCATTCCTCTATATTCCGCTGGTGGTTTTGGTCATCTATTCTTTCAATGAATCCAAACTGGTTACCGTTTGGGGCGGTTTCTCAACCAAATGGTACGGCGCATTAATGGAAAACGACACCATCTTGGAAGCGGCCTGGCTGTCATTGCGTATCGCCATCGTTTCCTCGCTTGCCGCCGTGGCACTCGGCACATTGGCTGGTTACGCTATGGCGCGGATTAAACGCTTCCGCGGCAGCACCCTGTTTGCCGGTATGATTTCCGCGCCTATGGTGATGCCTGATGTGATTACCGGTTTGTCCATGCTGCTGCTGATTATTCAGGTGCAAATGTTCCTGCAAGGCAGCGAATTGCTGCAATCGCTCTACTTCGATCGCGGTTTCTTCACCATCTTCCTCGGCCACACCACGCTTTGCATGGCGTACATTACCGTCGTCATCCGCTCGCGCCTGGTGGAATTGGATCAATCCTTGGAAGAAGCCGCTATGGACTTGGGTGCCCGTCCTCTGAAGATTTTCTTCGTGATTACCCTGCCGCTGATTGCCCCTGCGATTGCGTCCGGCTTCCTCTTGGGCATTACCCTGTCTTTGGACGACTTGGTCATTACCTCCTTCCTATCGGGCCCGGGTTCATCGACATTGCCGCAAGTGATTTTCTCCAAAATTAAACTCGGCCTTGACCCTCAGATGAACGTTTTGGCAACCATCCTGATCGGTATCATCGGTACGCTGGTGATTGTCGTCAACTACTGGATGATGCGTCAGGCAACCAAACGGGAACGCGAGGCTGCCGAAGCCTACCGCCAAGAAAAATTGGCAGCCGAGAAAGCCGCCTAATATGCAGACAGGCTGTCCGATAAAGTGTCGGAACAGCCTGTTTTATTAACCGCATTTTATCCTTTCAGACGGCCTAAACTTAAGCTCATATTCCTGGCCGTCTGAAAACCTGTTTTCAATAAAGTGAAAACCAACCTAAAGCCCAAATCATGATCAATCCCAGCTTCAAAGAATACCTTCCTTCCTACTATGTCAGCACAGCCAATCCCCATCCGTCTTATCCGACGCTCGAAGGCCGTCTGAAAACTGAAACCTGCGTTATCGGCGGCGGCTTGACCGGTTTATGCACCGCCCTACCGCTTGCCGAAAACGGCCATGAAGTCATCGTGCTTGAAGCCGCCCGTATCGGTTTCGGCGCATCAGGCCGCAGCGGCGGACAAGTCATCAGCGACTTTGCCTGCGGCATGGAAGAGATCGAAAAACAAGTCAGCTTAGAACAGGCCCAATGGTTCTTGCAGCAATCCCTGCAAGCCGTTGAACTGGTTGACTCGCGCATTCAAAAACACAATATCCAATGCGATTGGCAACGCGGCTATGCGACCGTCGCCGTCCGTCCTCAGCATTGGGAAGAATTGCTGCAATGGCACGAACACGCCCAAAAACATTATGGCGCAAGCCATTACCAGCTTTGGGATAAAGCCACGCTGAAGCAACAACTAGCCAGCGATAGGTATCAAGGCGCGCAATTTGATCCTTTATCCGGCCACTTGCACCCGCTCAATTACACCCTAGGCATTGCCAAAGCGGCAGCCGATGCAGGTGCACAACTTTTTGAACAATCCCCGATGACACGTATCGAGCCATGCGATAACGGCTGGCTGGTACACACACCCAATGGCAGCGTTGAGTGCAAAAACCTCGTTTATGCCGTCAATACTTATGCCGGTTTACACCCGAAATTCAAAGTATTGGAACAAAAAGCCATTGCCATCAGCACCTTTATCATCGCCACCGAGCCTCTGGGCGAGCGTGCCAAAGACCTGATCCGCAACAATATGGCCATCTGCGACAACCGCCACGTCCTCGACTACTACCGTCTCAGCGCCGACGGCCGCCTGCTCTTTGGCGGCAAAGACAACGAATTTATCGACGATCCAGACCGCATGACCGAACTCGTCCGCCAAGACATGCTGAAAGTTTTCCCGCAACTTGCCGATGTCAGAATCGAGCATTCCTGGGGCGGCGAATGCGACATCACGCGCAACCTCGCCCCACATTTCGGCCGCCTCGCCCCTACCGTTTTCTTTGCACAAGGCTACTCCGGACACGGCATGGCGATTACCGGCATTGCCGGCTTGGCAATTGCTGAAGCCATCATGGGTGATGACGGCCGTCTGAAACCTTTCGAGCAGCTGCGCCACAGCAATATTATCACCCAACCATTCCTGCGCAAACTCGGTTCTTACCTCGGTTCAAAATACTATCAATGGAAAGACAGCCACTAAACCCAAACGACAAACATATTTCAGACGGCGGCAGATTCAAGTAGAATTTAGGCCGTCTGAAAGCGTAGACACGACAAAATTCAATCATTTATCAGCAAGGAAACCATCATGAGCAACCATCACAAACTCATCATCCTCGGCTCCGGCCCTGCCGGCTATACTGCCGCCGTCTATGCCGCCCGTGCCAACCTTAACCCTGTAATCATTACCGGCGTTGAGCAAGGCGGACAACTGATGACCACCACCGAAGTGGACAACTGGCCTGCCGACGCAGAAGGCGTACAAGGTCCGGAACTGATGGCCCGTTTCCAAGCTCATGCCGAACGCTTCGGCACTGAAATGATTTTCGACCAAATCCACACCGTTGATTTGCAAAACCGTCCGTTTACCCTCAAAGGCGATATGGGCGAATACACCTGCGATGCGCTCATCGTTGCTACCGGCGCATCCGCCAAATATTTAGGTTTGCCAAGCGAAGAAACCTTTGCCGGCAAAGGCGTTTCCGCCTGCGCGACTTGCGACGGTTTCTTCTATAAAAAACAAGATGTTGTCGTAGTCGGCGGTGGCAATACCGCTGTAGAAGAAGCCCTCTACCTTGCCAATATCGCCAACACCGTTACCCTGATTCACCGCCGCGACAGCTTCCGCGCCGAAAAAATCATGGTAGACAAACTGATGCAACGCGTTGAAGAAGGTAAAATCATCCTCAAGCTCAACAGCTCGGTTGATGAAATCTTGGGCGACGAAAGCGGCGTTACCGGTGCACGCCTGAAACACAATGACGGCGGCACTGAAGAAATCTCCGTCAAAGGCGTCTTCATCGCCATCGGCCACAAACCCAATACCGACATCTTCAAAGGCCAACTTGATATGGATGAAACCGGCTATTTGAAAACCAAAGGCGGCACCGGCGACAATGTCGGCGCTACCAATATCGAAGGCGTATGGGCGGCAGGCGACGTCAAAGACCATACTTACCGTCAAGCCATCACCAGCGCGGCTTCCGGCTGTCAGGCCGCGCTTGATGCCGAACGTTGGCTCGACCGCCACAGCGCATGAATCTCTAAACTACGCTCTATTCTTTGAAACATCATCAACAGGCCGTCTGAAACTTCAGACGGCCTATTATCTGTTTGCCACACTGAATTTCATTTTAATGGCAAATTTATATCAAATAAGTACTTTTGCTTTATAATGACAACAAATACCCAACAAACAGGGAACAAACATGAAAAAAACACTAACGACACTTATCCTTTGCGCACTGACTCCTGCCGCCCTGGCTGCCGACACTTACGGCTACCTAGCCATGTGGCAAAACCCTGCCGACAGCAATGAAGCGCTGCAAATCAAAACCACCAAAGAAAATGCCACCCAACTGGACGCGACAGCCGAACTCGAAACATTCTGCAAAGGCCAAGATGCCTTAGCCGGTATCGGCGCAGGCCAAGCAACAGGCTGCAAAACGGTTGTACCTCTGCACAATACCTGTATCGCGGTTGCCTACCCTAAAGCCATGGGCAAATTGACCGCTCAAAACGTAGTGGCCATTACGTCTCCGCGCTTCAAAAACGTGCATCAAATTGCCTTGAGCCAATGTATCAAAAAATACGGCTCTCAAGGACAATGTTCTTTAGAAACAGTCTATTGCACTTCCGATACTTACTATCAAGGTACGGTCAAAACCCTTTGGGAAAAAATCAAATCCATTTAAGGCCGTCTGAAAATAAAACCGGCTTGCCCGATATTCTCCATATCACGGCAAGCCGGTTTTTTATTCTGGCTTTTATTTGCTGTTTTTTTCCAACAATTTAGCCACAACGCCTTCAGCCTGTTTTACCAAATCAGGATTGGTTCGGAAGTGGTTTTCATCGTTCAAAGAGTAGCTGACAGTAGAAACCGCATACTTCGTGCTTCTCAACACAAATACGCCTTTACGCAAGATTTCGTTATTGCCTTTAGTTTTGTAACGCAAGTTATACGGGCAAGAAGAATCATACAGTTTGCCGCGGTTGTCTGCAGTTACAATCGTGCTGCCAATGCCGCGTTTTGCCAAAGCTTTGGACAAAGCACGATCCAAATCATGCGGTCTTACTTTTGCATTTTGAATGATGCAGACATGTTTGATGCTGGACAGCTCTTCAGGCTTCAATACTCTTTGTTCGGTCGTAGAACACGCGCCCAGCAACAATACGGCTGAAGCCGCCGCTAAAATCATGGTTTTCATCTGTTTTCCTTTTAAAATGTTCAAACAATAAATATTCAGACGGCCTTTATGCAAAGGCCGTCTGAAAAAATCAACGTACGTTTTTCATCAAACGCTGTTTCTCACGCTTCCAATCCGCTTCTTTCAGGCTTTGGCGTTTGTCATGCTGTTTCTTACCCTTGGCCAAACCGATTTCCACTTTGATTCTACCGCGGGTGTAATGCAGGTTTAAGGGCACAATCGTATAACCGGCACGTTCGGTTTTGCCGATTAACTTATTAATTTCCGATTGCTTCAACAACAACTTACGCGGACGGACAGGGTCGGGTTTGACGTGTGTCGAGGCAGTGGGCAATGCGGTAATGTGGCAGCCCACCAAATAAAATGCGTCTTTTTTCCAGTAGATATAGCTTTCTTTTAATTGCACGCGTGCAGCGCGGATGGCTTTGACCTCCCATCCCTCCAATACTATACCGGCTTCGATTTGGTCTTCGATAAAGAAATCGTGAAAGGCTTTTTTATTATTGGCAATACTCATTGTGCTGATTCTTTACAAACTTTTCAGACGGCCTATTTTATCAGGCATGCTTAAAAAATAAAACGGCAAACGGTTTTGAAACGTTTATTCGCTTAAAACATGGCGGCGGTAAAAGCGGTCTATATCGGCAATGGCTTTTTCATCTTCAGGGCGCAAATCCAGTTTCAAATCGGCAAGGCGGATCAAAATTTGGTCTTCACGCTCGGCAACGGCGCATCTGACCTCGCCTTCGCTGCGGAAATGACGGATAAGCTCGTCCAACTGGTTTAAAGCATTTTGATAAGATGAATTTGGATTCATAATTTTTAACTCGAACGCCCATAAAAAATGGCGGGAAACCCCGCCATGATTTTACGGCTTACGCCGCGCATTTGATTAAGCAGCTTGAATGTTAGCAGCTTGTTTGCCTTTAGGGCCGGTGGTTACGTCGAAAGACACGCGTTGGCCTTCTTTCAGGGTTTTGAAACCTTCCATGTTGATCGCTGAGAAGTGAGCGAACAAATCTTCGCCACCTTCGTCAGGAGTGATGAAACCAAAACCCTTAGCGTCGTTAAACCATTTTACGATACCGGTTGCCATTAGAAACTTCCTATACTTAAAAATTAACAAAATCAGCAAAACAAGGCATACAGCAAACTAAAACGTTCAGCGTTTCTCCCTCGTTTTTATTACGCGGTCGAGTGCCAACTTCTGCTTAACCGTCTTTTTACATTTGTTAAGACAAAACGTCAAGCTATGTTTTCAAAAAAGTGGGAAAATAGAAAAAATTGACCGAAATACAACAGAAAACGGTTTGCACTCTTAAACAGGCCGTCTGAAAACTGAAATCTAAGATCATGAACCATCCGAATACCGACCACCAATCCGATACCCTGCTCAGCGATATCAACACACAGCCGCCGAAACGTTACGGCGTATTTTTATTGAACGACGATTACACCACCATGGAATTTGTCGTCGAAATCCTGACCGAAGTCTTTATGCTTGCACAAGAACAGGCCGTGGCCGTCATGTTGCTGGTGCACCACGAAGGCAAAGGCCTGTGCGGCACCTACACGCGCGATATTGCGCAAACCAAGCAGCATCAGGTCATGGAACGCGCCAAAGCTGAAGGGCATCCGCTCAAATGTATAGTCGAAGAGGTTTAAACCATGCTTTCACCCGAATTGGAACACATCCTGCAACTGCTCTACCGTGAAGCACGCAACGCGCGTTATGAGTTTATCAGCTTGGAACACCTGCTTTTGGTGCTGATAGAAGAAGATGCGGCTGTGCCGAACGTCTTGAAACTGTGTGGTGCGGATTTGAAAGTCCTGTCTGAGCAGCTGGCCGCCAGTGTTGCCGAAAATACGCCGCAAATTCCCGATCATCTTCTGGATACGGTCGAAACCCAGCCGACATTGGGCTTCCAACGCGTCATCCAACGGGCAATGGTGCATACCCAGTCTGCCGGTAAAGCCTCAGTAGAGCCTTTGGATATTTTGGTTGCCATGATGAGCGAATCCGAAAGCCATGCCGTTTATTTCCTCAAATTGCAATCCATTACGCGCTTTGAAGTCTTGCGTTGCATTGCCCATGGCTCACCCGATGACGAAGACGGCAATGATTCAGACGGCCTGGGACGTGAGGGCGAAGAAGCGGAACAAAAAACCGGCTCACTTTCCGACTACACCGTCAACCTCAACGCCGAAGTCAAAGCCGGCCGCATCGACCCCTTAATCGGCAGAAAACACGAAATGGAAAGGCTGGTACAAATCCTGTGCCGCCGCCGCAAAAACAATCCGCTTTTGGTCGGCGAGGCCGGCGTGGGCAAAACCGCACTGGCGGAGGGTCTGGCACATCAAATCGTCAACGGCGACATTCCCGATGCGCTGAAAGAAGCCGAAGTGTACGCGCTGGATATGGGTTCGCTTTTGGCGGGCACGAAATACCGCGGCGACTTTGAAGCGCGGGTCAAATCCGTCTTGAAACAGCTCGAAAAAATCCCGCACGCCATTTTGTTTATCGACGAAATCCACACCATCATCGGCGCGGGCAGTACCAGCGGCGGCACGATGGACGCGTCCAACCTGCTCAAACCCGCGCTGGCGAAAGGTTCATTGCGCTGTATCGGCGCGACAACTTACGACGAATACCGCACCATTTTCGACAAAGACCACGCCTTAAGCCGCCGCTTCCAAAAAATCGATGTGGTCGAGCCCACCGTCGCCGAAACCGTGCAAATCCTGCGCGGCTTAAAACCAATGTTTGAAGATTTCCACCAAGTGCGCTATACGCAAGGTGCACTCGAAGCCGCCGCCGAACTTTCCGCCCGCTACATCAACGAACGTTTCCTGCCCGACAAAGCCATCGACGTGATGGACGAAGCAGGCGCGGCGCAACGGATTTTGCCCAAATCCAAACAGAAAAAAGTCATCGGCAAAGCGCAAATCGAAACCGTCATTGCCAAAGTTGCACGGATTCCCGAAAAAACCGTATCGCACGACGACAAACAAGTGCTGCAATTCCTCGGCCGCGATTTGAAAAACATGGTTTACGGTCAGGAAAATGCCATTGATGCGTTGGTTGCCGCCGTCAAAATGTCGCGCTCCGGCCTTGCCCTGCCCGACAAACCCATAGGCAGCTTCCTCTTCTCCGGCCCGACCGGCGTCGGCAAAACCGAAGTCGCCAAACAGCTTGCCTACTCAATGGGCGTACCGCTGCAACGCTTCGATATGTCCGAATACATGGAACGCCACGCCGTATCGCGCCTCATCGGTGCGCCGCCAGGCTACGTCGGCTTTGAACAAGGCGGTCTTTTGACCGAAGCCGTCAACAAACAGCCACATTGCGTGTTGCTTTTGGACGAAATCGAAAAAGCCCACCCCGACATTTTCAACGTCCTCCTGCAAGTCATGGACGCAGGCAAACTGACCGACAACAACGGCAAGAGCGCGGATTTCCGCAACGTCATCCTGATTATGACCACCAACGCAGGCGCGGAAAGCCTCAGCCGCCCCAGCCTCGGCTTTACCGCCAAACGCGAACGCGGCGACGAAATGCAGGCGATCAACAAACTCTTCACGCCCGAGTTCCGCAACCGTTTGGATGCGATTATCCCGTTTGCCCCATTGTCCGAACCCATCATCGTCAAAGTCGTGGACAAATTCCTGCTCCAGCTCGAACACCAGCTCCTCGACAAAAAAGTCGAAGCCGAATTCACGCCGGCATTGCGCAAATATCTGGCAGAAAAAGGTTTCGACCCGCAAATGGGTGCACGCCCGATGAACCGCCTGATTCAGGAAGAAATCCGCAAACCGCTCGCCGACGAACTCCTGTTCGGCAAACTCGCTGACGGCGGCTTCGTGCGGATAGACTGGGATGATACAAAAGAAGAAGCTGTGTTGAAGTTTAAGAAAAGCAAGGTCAAACCTGAAACAGAAACTGTTTAACCGACTGAAAAATAAAAAGGCCGTCTGAAATTTCAGACGGCCTTTTTATTTCAATCAAAAATCTGATTTACAAAACGGATTTAACAGTAGCAACCACATTGTCTACGGTAAAGCCGAATTCTTTGAACAGCAAGTCAGCAGGTGCAGACTCGCCGAAGCGGTTGATACCGACCACGGCACCGTTCAAACCAACGTATTTATACCAACCATCGGCATGTCCGGCTTCTACAGCTACGCGTGGCAAGCCTTCCGGCAGAACGGCGGCTTTATAGGCGGCATCTTGGCGGTCGAATACATTGGTAGAAGGCATGGAAACAACGCGCACGGCAATACCTTGTTCTGCCAATACTTTTTGCGCTTCCAGAGCCAATTCAACTTCAGAACCAGTTGCGATCACAACAGCTTGTGCATTGCCTTGAGCTTCACTGATTACGTAAGCACCGCGTTTAATGTCGTTCAACTGTTGCTCATCACGCGCTTGGAATTTCAGGTTTTGACGGCTGAAAATCAGGCTGGACGGATGATCGGCCGCTTTAACGGCTTCAGACCACGCTACCAAAGATTCAACAGTATCGCATGGACGCCATACATCCATATTCGGAATCAGGCGCAGAGTGGCAGTTTGCTCGATAGGTTGGTGGGTCGGACCGTCTTCGCCCAAACCGATGGAATCGTGGGTGAACACAAATACAGGATTGATTTTCATCAGTGAAGCCATACGCAAGGCATTACGCTCGTATTCGCTGAACATCAGGAAAGTCGCGCCGAATGGTTTCACACCGCCATGCAGGGTAAGGCCGTTCATGATTGCGCCCATGCCGAACTCGCGCACACCGTAGTGAATGTAGTTACCGCCGTGTTCGCGGGTAACGGAAACGCTGTTTGACCAGTCAGTCAAGTTGGACGGGGTCAAGTCGGCAGAACCGCCCACCAATTCAGGTAGCTCTTTTGCCAAGATTTCAATGCTGTTTTGGCTGGCTTTACGGGTGGCGATGGTTTCGGCTTTGGCGCACACTTCTTTCAATGCAGCTTGAACATAAGCGTCAAAGTTTTCAGGCAGTTTTTTATCCATACGGCGCACAAATTCTGCGGCTTCGGCAGGATATTTGGCTTGATATTGAGCGAAGAGCTCGTTCCATTCAGTCTCAAGTTTTGCGCCTTTTTCTTTTGCATTCCATGCGGCATAGATTTCTTGCGGAATTTCAAACGCAGGATATGCCCAACCCAAATGTTTGCGCGTGGCTTCGATTTCGTCCGCGCCCAAAGGCGCACCGTGGGTTTTGTGGCTGCCCTCTTTGTTGGCGCTGCCTTTGCCGATTAAGGTTTTGCAGCAGATGAGGGACGGTTTGCCGGTTTCGGCTTTGGCTGCTTCAATGGCCGTCTGAATGGCATCGGTATCATGACCGTTCACATTTGGAATCACATGCCAGCCGTAGCTTTCAAAGCGTTGCGGGATGTTTTCGGTAAACCAGCCGTCCACTTTACCGTCAATGGAAATATTGTTGTCATCATATAAAACAATCAGCTTGCCCAAGCCCAAAGTGCCGGCAAGCGAACAGGCTTCATGCGATACGCCTTCCATCATGCAGCCGTCGCCCATAAAGACGTAAGTGTGGTGATCAACGATGTTTAAGCCGTCTTTATTGAATTCGGCAGCCAAGATTTTTTCGGCCAAAGCCATACCCACTGCGTTGGCAATACCTTGTCCCAACGGGCCGGTCGTGGTTTCCACGCCGTCGGTGTAACCGTATTCGGGGTGGCCGGGGGTTTTACTGTGCAATTGGCGGAAGTTTTTCAAGTCTTCGATGGATACATTGTAGCCGGTCAGGTGCAACAGGCTGTACAGCAGCATGGACGCGTGGCCGTTGGAGAGGATGAAACGGTCACGGTTGTAGAATTTAGGATTGGCAGGGTTATGGTTGAGGAACTTCGTCCACAATACTTCCGCCATTTCCGCCATACCCATAGGTGCGCCGGGGTGGCCGGAGTTGGCTTTCTGTACGGCATCGACTGAGAGGAAACGGATTGCGTTTGCCAGTTGAGACATGGTTTGACCTTCCTTGGACAAGATTGGAAATATGAAAAAAGGTGTACCGATTATCGCCTGAATCAGCCGTGCTTTCAAGGATGGCTTTTGATATTCGCTTTGTCAGACGGCCTGTTTCCACTCGGTTGCCCGAAACAGACAGGATAGATGATATTAACTGTTATTTCGTTTTGAAACAGTGCTTTATATATTTTTATCGTGTAAATAGCAAATCACTATAAGTTTGTACACAAGCTGAACCGTAAACCTTTGAATACCGCCCTTTTCAGACGGCCCTACATCAAACGGCCGCAAGGAATCCGTTGTTAAGACGAAGTCCTTCTTTTGCTTTGAATAGAGTCAAATGTTATGATTTGTATGCACGCGAAAGGCCGTCTGAAAATATTCACATCCAACTACTACCATGACAACAGGCTTGTGTGCACTTCATCAAGGAACACTGAAATGTCACCAGAAAACCAAGCTGAAAACACCACACCCTCAACAGAAAAAACAGCAAAAGCCACTGCGCCCAAACCTTCCAAACCCAAATCCAGCGTGATTCAAATCCATCCTGAAGGCGAACGCATCCATCCCAAAAAGGCGGAAGGACGCTTTGCCAAACTGCGTATCGCCGCCGTATTGGCGACCCAGTTTGTATTTTACGTTATTCCATGGTTCAACTGGAGCGGCCGTCAGGCGGTTTTATTCAATATTCCTGACCGTCATTTCTTCATTTTCGGACTGTCACTGGGCATGGGCGATTTGATTTACCTTGCCTTGCTGCTGATGATTTGCGCATTCGGATTGTTTTGGTGGACAACCATTGCCGGCCGTTTGTGGTGCGGCTATTCATGCCCGCAAACGGTTTACACCGAAATTATGCTGTGGATTGACAACTTGGTCGAAGGCGATAGAAACAAACGCCTAAAACTGGAAAAATCGCCGTGGAATTTCACCAAAATCCGCATCAAAGCCACTAAATACCTGCTGATTTTCCTTGTCTGCGCATGGACAGGCATTACCTTTGCCGGCTGGTTTGTCCCGATCCGCCAGTTTGTTCCTGATTTGTTTACCGGAGCAGCAGGCGGCGGCGCGATGTTTGCCGCAGCGTTTTACGGATTCATGACGTTCTTCTTCGCCCACATCATGCGCGAAAAAGTTTGTCTGCATATGTGTCCGTATGCACGTTTCCAAAGTGCAATGTTTGACAAAGACACGCTAATTATTTCTTACGATACCGAACGCGGCGAACCGCGCGGCGCACGCAAAAAAACCGCCAACAAAGAAGACAGCGGCTTGGGCGACTGCATCAACTGCACCATGTGCGTGCAAGTCTGCCCCGTCGGTATCGACATCCGCGACGGTTTGCAATACCAATGTATCGGCTGCGCAGCGTGTATCGATGCCTGTGACGAAATCATGGACAAAATGGGCTACGAGCGCGGCTTGATCCGTTATACGACCGAAGGCGCGTTGGAACATGAATACCCTGAAAGCGACATCAAAAAACGCTTGAAACGTCCGCGCGTAGCCGGTTATGGCGCAGTACTCCTGGTGGTCATCATCGCCTTCCTGGTCGGCATTTCCACCCGAAAAATGGTCGAAGTCGATATCCTGAAAGACCGTGGCGTCATGGTTCGCGAAAACAGCCAAGGCTGGTTGGAAAATGCCTATAACCTGCGCATTATCAACAATAGTGAAAACGAACAACTGATGACTGCAACCGTCAAAGGCTTTGATGAAATCGCGCTGACCGGCCTGCCTGAAAACGGTATTAAAATTGCGCCGCGGGAAACCGTTACCATCCCAGTACAGGTATCTACCATTCCCGAATACGCCGACAAAGGCAGCCATCCGATCGAATTTACCTTTACCTATCGCGAGACCGGCTCTGCCGACTCCAAACCGACTACTTTAGAAGAAAAAGCAACCTTTATCGGAGAATAAACGGTGTCCCCACAACCCCAAATCAAACCTTGGTACAAACATATTTGGCCCTGGGTGCTGATGGCCGGCCCCATCTTCGTCGTTATCGCCAGCGTTTCCATGTTCTTCGTCGCAAAAGAACACACGACAGACTTGGTGTCTGACGATTACTACAAAGACGGCAAACACATCGAAATCCAACTTCACCGCGATGAAGAAGCCGTTAAACGGCAAATTCAGGTGCAGGTCTTAATCAGTCCGGATATGAACGCCGCCAAAGTATTCGTCAGCGGACAATTCGATACCAAACAGCCATTAAACCTATTGTTGATGCACCCGACACGCAAAGCCGATGACCAAACCGTCAAGCTGCGCGCCGTAACAGCCGAGCCACAAAACGGCCGCATGGAATACGAAGCCGTCTTTAAGCCTTTACGCCCAACCAACCATTGGTACTTGCGCGTTGAAGATGCTTCAGGCGTATGGCGTGTTGAAAACAAATGGATAGTCAGCCAAGGCAATGCAGTCAACCTGACACCCATGGACAAATTGTTCGACAACGGCAAACAAGCCGCTTCAACAGAACAATAAATCCCGACCCAGGCCGTCTGAAACCTTTCAGACGGCCTGAAATCTTCATACCCTCTTATATTTATTCTCTTCCAAATATGATTTTTTCCGATTGGCGCAGACTGACCGAAAACGAAGTCCGCATGGCAAAACAAGTTTTTTCGGACAGCATAGACTTCCACCGCATCAAAATATATCGCGGCATTCCGCTTCTACCCAACGCCAATACCGCCATTGCGCCCAATGGAAACATATACTTTCCGCGTAAACACTGCCCAGAAGATTTCACTCAAGCCGGCATAGCCTACAAAATTTGGCTGATTCATGAGCTGACACATGTCTGGCAACACCAGCGCGGTCACAAAGTTTGGCTTTCCGGCCTATTCATCATGCTCAAAGGCGGATACAGAAAACGCAAAGCTTACGCCTATCCCATCCCCTTACCCCACATTAACCAATTAAATATCGAACAGCAGGCAGACCTTATTGCCCACTATTTCGCAGCTACTTTTCTACCCAAAAACATTTACACTCCGCAACAGCCTATTTTTCAGACGGCCTTAGCAGATTTTCTTCACGACCCACACGACAAAAATCTATGCCCGAGATACTTGTCGGCAAAAAAACAACACTTCAAAAAGCAGAGTGAACAAATAAGCTATAATGAACAACCCGACACATCATCCAAAAGATCCCAAACCATGCCTTGGAACATACCTATTTTACTTACCTGGATGCGCGTCCTATTAATCCCCGTGTTCACCATCCTATTCTATTTACCGAACACATGGATTCAACCACAAACCGTCAACTGGACAGCCGCCATCATCTTTGCACTTGCCGCTATTACAGACTGGTTCGACGGCTTTTTGGCACGCCGCTGGAAACAAACTTCCGACTTTGGCGCATTCCTCGACCCCGTTGCCGACAAACTCATGGTCGCAGTTGCCCTGCTCCTGCTCGTCAGCCTTGGCAGGACATACGCCATCTTCGCCATGATTATCATCGGCCGGGAAATTACCATTTCCGCCTTGCGCGAATGGATGGCACAAATGGGCAAACGCGGCAGCGTTGCCGTGGCAACCATCGGCAAATTCAAAACCACTGCCCAAATGATCGCCATCTTCCTTTTGCTTATCGGCACAGACAAATATAACGATCCTTTCTATCTCATTGGTAACATATTGATGTTTATAGCATCTGTATTGACCATCTGGTCAATGTGCTACTACCTGAAAATGGCATGGAAAGAATTCAAATAAATTTTTTAAAAAAATAAAAACAAAACACTTGACGCACACGATTAAATCCATAATAATTGCGTCTTCTTCGATATACGAAGCAACAAATATCAGAGCGGGAATAGCTCAGTTGGTAGAGCGCAACCTTGCCAAGGTTGAGGTCGCGAGTTCGAGACTCGTTTCCCGCTCCATTAAATCATGCATCCGAATACGCGGGAATAGCTCAGTTGGTAGAGCGCAACCTTGCCAAGGTTGAGGTCGCGAGTTCGAGACTCGTTTCCCGCTCCAGTTTAATTTCAGATGCACTCAAATGCGGGAATAGCTCAGTTGGTAGAGCGCAACCTTGCCAAGGTTGAGGTCGCGAGTTCGAGACTCGTTTCCCGCTCCATTAAATCATGCATCCGAATACGCGGGAATAGCTCAGTTGGTAGAGCGCAACCTTGCCAAGGTTGAGGTCGCGAGTTCGAGACTCGTTTCCCGCTCCAGTTTCATACTACAACACTCAAACGTAGTTTTGGCGAGATAGCAAAGTGGTTATGCAGCGGATTGCAAATCCGTCTACGCCGGTTCGATTCCGACTCTCGCCTCCATCCCTTTCATGGCGGGGTGGCAGAGTGTTTATGCTATAAGGGGTGCAACCCTTATACAGGCCGGTTCAAATCCGCGCCCCCGCCTCCAATTTCTCAATTTACTGTCTACGCCCGGGTGGTGAAATAGGTAGACACAACGGACTTAAAATCCGTCGGCCCTAAACCGGCCGTGCCGGTTCGATTCCGGCTCCGGGCACCAATAAATATCTGAATTTATTCAAAAACCTAAGATTCTAAATTTCTAATTGACAGCTTATTTGTAAGGCTGTCTTTTTTGTTTGTGCCTGATTTGTGTCAAATGTGACAAGCTCCTGCAAAGGCCTCAGACTATGACAGTGAGGGAAACTGGCAACATCTGAAAGAACATCAGTTGCTGGACGGCATTATGCGCAAAGCCCACCGCAACCGTCCGCTGACGGAAGCGCAAACCAAACGTAACCGATATTTGTCGAAGACCCGTTATGTGGTCGAACAGAGCTTCGGTACGCTGCACCGTAAATTCCGCTATGCCCGGGCAGCCTATTTCGGGCTGATTAAAGTGAGTGCGCAAAGCCATCTGAAGGCGATGTGTTTGAACCTGTTGAAAGCGGCTAACAGGCTAAATGTGCCTATTGCTGCCTAAAAGGTGGCCCGGATGCCTGATTAATCAGGTATCCAAGGTGGATTAAGGGGGTATTTGGGTAGAATCAGGAATAATTAGGGGCGAAAAAAGCCGAAAATTTGTGTTTGAATTTCGGCTGTTGGGAGGAAAAGGAATTTTACAAAGGTCTCATTTTAAAATTTCCCAAAATGATAAGGCCGTCTGAAAATCTTTTTTCAGACGGCCTTATCATTCAAATCAGAAAGACTTAAACCAAGTTCTCCAGCATCCATTTCACGTAACGGCTGACGCCTTGTTTTACATCCAAAAATTCTTCTTTATACCCGGCTTCGCGCAGCTTGGTAATATCCGCTTGAGTGAAGCTCTGATATTTGCCTTTAAGTGCATCGGGGAATGGGATATAGCGAATAAGCTCTTCTTCAACCAACTCTTTCAAACTCATTTCAGGCTTGCCTTCGGCTGCACGGCAGGCGTTGACGGTGGCAGCGGCAAGTTCGTTAAACTGTTGGCTGCGGCCTGTACCGAGGTTAAAGATGCCTGAAAGCTCAGGATGATCGAAGAAGTAAAGGTTAACTTTGGCGACGTCTTCTACACTGACAAAATCGCGGGTTTGTTCGCCGTTGCCGTAGCCGTCATTGGCACCAAACAGGTTAACATAGCCGTGTTCGCGGTATTGGTGGAAATGGTGGAAGGCAACGGATGCCATACGGCCTTTATGTTGCTCTTGTTGCCCGTAAACATTGAAGTAACGGAAGCCGACGACTTGGGCGGTCAGGCCTTCTTTCATGCGACGGCGCAATACTTGATCAAACAAGAATTTAGAGTAGCCGTAAACATTGAGTGGTTTTTCCAGTTCGCGCTCTTCGCGGAAGATTTCGCCTTTGCCGTACACGGCGGCGCTGGAAGCATAAAGAAACGGAATACGTTCGTCCTGACACCAGTCCAAGAGATCAAGCGTGTACTGATAGTTGTTGTCCATCATGTAGAGGCCGTCGTGGTTCATGGTGTCGGAACATGCGCCTTGATGGAAAACCGCTTCGATATTATCGTAAGGCAGAAGATGGCCGCGCACTTGACGGATGAATTCGTGTTTATCGAGATAATGGGCAATTTCACACTCGGCAAGGTTTTTAAATTTTTCGCCTTTGCTCAGATTGTCGACGGCAACAATGTCGGTAATACCGCGCTGGTTAAGTGCTTTAACGATGTTACTGCCGATAAAGCCGGCCGCGCCTGTTACGATAATGGTCATAATGAGTTTCCTTTATTTTGATTTTTCAGACGGCCTTGAAGTAATCATGCCGTCTGAAAATAAAAACTTTTCTGTCTGGTTTATTTTCCAACTCTATTTTCAGACGGCATTTAGAATTTTAAGGCCGTCTGAAACAATCATTATTGCTCTTCCAATGCATTGGTCAATTCGGCAAACGAGCAAACCGCCGTACCAAGTTTTGCCACGACAACGCCTGCCGCCGTATTGGCAAGGTGCATCGCTTCGGGCATGGTATAGCCTGCCGCCAAACCCAAGCCCACTCCGGCAATAACGGTATCGCCCGCACCGGATACATCATAGACTTCTTGAGCCCGTGTAGGCTGATAAATCGGCTCGCCCTCATTGAACAGGGTCATGCCCTCTTCGCTTCGGGTCAGCAAAATCGCATTCAAATCAAGATGACGGCGCAAGTTTTGAGCTTTTTCGGTCAAATCGTTTTCGTTTCTCCAGCTGCCCACCACTTCTTTCAATTCTGCACGATTCGGCGTAATCAGCGTAGCGCCGGCATATTTTTCGTAATCGTCGCCTTTAGGATCGATTAAAACGGGTTTACCGGCCTGCTTCGCCCAATCGATCATATCGGAAATATGCGACAAACCGCCCTTGCCGTAATCTGAAAAAATAATGGCATCGTATTCAGGCAACACTTCACGATATTGATGCTTGATTTGTTCCAATACCTCACGATGAGGCGACTCTTCAAAATCAAGTCGGATAAGCTGCTGATTACGGGCAACAACGCGCAGTTTGACAGTAGTCGCAATTTGCTTGTCACGCATCAGATAGGAAGAAACACTGTCTTGCGCCATCAACGCATCCAGTGCATCTGCAGCTTCATCATCGCCGGTAACGGACAACAGCCCTGCTTTACCGCCCAATGAGGCGATATTGCGCGCAACGTTTGCCGCTCCGCCCGCCCGCTGGTCGATACGGGCGATTTTCGCCACCGGCACTGGGGCTTCAGGAGAAATACGGGACACATCGCCAAACCAATAACGGTCGAGCATCACATCGCCGACAACCAGGACTTTTGCTTGTGCAAAACGGGATTTGAGGGTTTCTTGTTGGAACTTGGTGGGCATTTTGCCTCCGTTGTGTTTTTTTTCAGACGACCTCAACCTGTAAGGTCGCCTAAAAATCAGTTTGCTTCAAGGTTTACCACGCGGTTCACTTCGCGCAATACGGCTACCGGATCGGCAGCTTTGGTTACCGGACGGCCCATTACCAGATAAGTCGATCCTGCCGCCAATGCTTCGGCCGGTGTCATGATGCGGCGTTGATCGTCATTATTACCGGCAACGTCCAAGCGGATACCCGGTGTGACCAAGACGAAATCTTGTCCCAATTCACGACGCAATGGTGCGGCTTCTTGAGCGGAACATACCACGCCGTCCAAGCCCGAACTTTGCGCCAGTTTCGCCAAGCGGATGACTTGTTCTTCAGGGGCGATGTTTAAACCGATTTCGGCCAAGTCGCTTTGTTCCATGCTGGTCAACACGGTTACACCGATCAAAAGCGGCTTGGTGTGATATCCGGCAACGGCTTCTACGGCGGCTTCCATCATGCGGCGGCCGCCCGATGCGTGCATATCGACCATCCAAACGCCCATATCGGCGGCAACTTTGCATGCCTGCGCAACGGTGTGGGGAATATCGTGGTATTTCAAATCGAGGAAAAGTTTGAAACCTTGATTGATTAAGCTTTCTGCCAAACTGCGGCCGGTCGCGGTAAACAGCTCTTTGCCGATTTTGATTTGACACAATGTCGGGTCAAGGTTGCGGACAAATCCGAGCGTGTCTTTTTCGTTGGCAAAATCAAGGGCGACGATGACGGGAGTGCGTTGTTGCTGGGTTTGGAAGTCGGAGATTAAGGGATTCATAAGATGCCTGCGGATAAACGGTTATAGCTTCGATTTTAACAGCTTTTGTACACAAAAGACCGTCTGAAAGTATTTTTTCAGACGGCCTTTTGATTTTACTTTGGCAAAACTTATTTGCCCAAACCTTTCAATACTTCGGCTTTCACGGCTTCTACCGGCTGAGTGCCGTCAACTTTGATGTATTTCGGCGCGTGTTCGCCTTCCAGTTTGCTGTAGAAATCAACCAAAACTTCGGTTTGCTCGTGGTAAACAGCAAGGCGTTTTTTCACGGTTTCTTCTTTGTCGTCGTCGCGTTGAATCAAATCTTCGCCGGTTACGTCGTCTTTGCCTTCGACTTTAGGTGGATTGTAGGTAACGTGGTAAGTACGGCCGGAAGCCAAATGCACGCGGCGGCCGCTCATGCGGTCGACAATCACGCTGTCGGGTACGTCGATTTCAACGACTGCGTCCAAATCCACGCCTGCTTCCACCATCGCTTCGGCTTGTGCCAATGTGCGGGGGAAACCGTCAAACAGGAAACCGTTTTTGCAGTCGTCTTGGGCGATGCGTTCTTTCACCATGCCGATGATGATGTCGTCGCGCACCAAACCGCCTTCATCAATAATTTTTTTTGCTTCCAAACCCAGCGGGGTACCTGCTTTGATGGCCGCGCGGAGCATGTCGCCGGTAGAAATTTGAGGAATGCCGAATGCGGCGGTTATGAATTGGGCCTGAGTGCCTTTGCCTGCGCCGGGTGCGCCCAACAATAATACTTTCATGATGAGTCCTTCTTGGTTTATGGATTTGATGTTTGTTTAATTCTACACGCCTTGCGTTTATCGTTCAAAACTTCAGACGGCCTGCTCTGCGCCAAAGTGCTGCCACGCATCATCGCGCATTTCGATAAACCAGCTGTCTTCGGGGAAGCGTTCCAATGCGTCTTTCAACGTGGAAAGTAGGTTTTGGGACAAGGCTTTTGCCAAATATTCTTCCTCGTTGGCTTCTGCCGCTTTGTCCGGCTGTTGCGCCAAACCGAGGGCGCGTGTCCGATGGCCGTGTGCCAGATAGTTGAGCGCAATCACTTTTTGTGCCCAAAGCTGGGGAATATCGGGGCTTTCCTGCAACAACACCGATAAAATCGATACAGCGACCGCCAACCGTCCGCCGGTCATGCGCAAATCTAAAGACTGGTTGGGCGGCAGGGTGCTGAGCATTTCTGCCATGCGAAACCAAAATTCGCCGCTGGCCTCATCGGGCGCGGCTACTTTCAACATTTCGTAGTTGAACTCTTGATCGTCGTCTTTGACCAGCAAAGCAACATCGGCAAGCAGTTTTTGTTCGTCACGGCTCAAATGGCGGAAATCATTCATATCTTTTCCTTTCAGACGGCCTTAAGCTTTAAACGCAACACGCACTCTGTCCAAATCTTCCTGCGTATCCACACCGGCAGCAGGCGCTTCTTGGGCAATTTCAACGGCAATCGGATAACCGTGCCACAGGACACGCAATTGTTCCAGCGATTCGATGGTTTCCAAAGGAGAAACATCCATTTCGGAATAGCGTTGCAGGAAACCTGCACGATAGGCATAAATGCCGATATGGCGCAAAACGGCTGTTTCAGAAGGCAATTCGCGTTTTTCGGCGCGCATGGCGTCGCGCGGATAAGGAATCGGAGCGCGGCTGAAATAGATGGCGTTGCGGTTTTTATCGAGGACGGCTTTGACAACGTTAGGATTCATAAACTCGTCAAAATCGTGCAATTCATGGGCGGCCGTCGCCATTTGCACATTGTTTTCAACCAAAACTTCAGCCGTACGGTTGATGAGTTCGGGATCGATTAAAGGCTCGTCGCCTTGTACGTTCACAACAATCAGATGCTGCGGCAGTTTCAGCGTATTGGCCGCTTCGGCAAGGCGCGTTGTACCACTTTCGTGTTGATTGGAGGTCATGACCACTTCGACACCATGCGCCTGACAGGCCGTCTGAATATCGGGATGGTCGGTGGCAACGACAACACGCGCAGCCTCACTTTTTGCCGCCTGTTCGGCGACGCGTACAACCATCGGTTTACCGTGAATATCGGCCAAAGCCTTGCCCGGCAGACGTGAAGAATCCAACCGCGCCGGAATCAATACGACAAATTCGGTCATGCTTTCAGTTCCTCTTCGCTCAACGCTCGTGCTTCGTTTTCCAGCATATAAGGGATGCCGTCTTTAATCGGATAAGCCAGCTTCGCCTGACGGCTCCACAATTCCTGTTTGTCTTGATGGTATTCGAGTTTGCCTTTGGTAACAGGACAAACAAGGATGTCTAAGAATTTTTTTTCCATGGGGGTTACTTTCGGGTTTGGTGGTTTAGCAGAACTTGATGCGCTCACATTGACGAAAATTGCTGCGCTCGTTTTCAGACGGCCTCAAGCGGCATCATTTTTTCCGTGCCGTTTTCTTTGTTTGCCGTGTACAGACTTGGTCAGGATTTTTGCCGCCACACATAATCTGATGAATTTCTCGAATTAAGTCTTTGTCATAACCTGATTTTTCATATTTTTCATTAATAATGTTTATTATCGGGCCCATCGTTGTCTCAAGATAGCGCGGCATTTTATTGAGTATCGATTGCCCCACTGTCGTACCGTAAAAGTCAATCAATGCGTTGACTTCTTCCTGAGTATAAACCGTCTTTATGCCATCCAACGTCGCTTTATGTAACTGGGCACGCACTTGCGGTGTATTAATTTCAGCAATCAATTGAGTTGTATATTTCTTTAAGACCGCTTCCAACTGAGGACGTTTGTCTTCCGGCGCATTTTTCAAAAAATCCTGTATCTTTGGATCAGAGAGCACAATCCCCTCGACACTTTGGAAGGTCTGATCCAACAGGGCATCCATCTTCTGTACTTGATACAAACGCTCCAGCGACTCATCGCTAGGTGTAGCGGCAAATGCATTGGCACACAAGACCAAAGCAGTAAAAGGCAACAATAAAGTTTTCAATTTCATTTTTTCTCCTTTTTAAGGCTTAGGGGAAATGGCAACAATAGTAAGCAGCAATTTTTTCAGGTTCATAAATTTCCTTATTATTAAAGGCAAACCACAACAAGGAATCAATTGATTTCAGACGACCTGCCGGGAATCTTCCAGCCGTTCCAACACGAACGCCGCCAAGTCAGGCTCAATTATCGCACAAACAGGCAACACCCATACATGATTCAGATTAAGGCCGTCTGAAAACTTGACCGCATCTTTCTCCGTAATAATGACCACATCCGCATTGGGCAAGTCTGCCGCTGCGATGTCGGCATGGTCGGGCAGTGCAACGGTTTGGTTCAAGGTGATACCCATGTTCCGCAGCGAATCGAAAAAACGCTCCGGCTTGGCGATACCGGCGACGGCGGCGATGGTTTGATTTCCCAAACCCGCAAAATCCAATTTTTCAGACGGCCTGTTCAAACGGTAAATCTGCCCTGTTTCAATATGGCTGGCAAGCATATTTTCAGACGGCTTAAATGCCGCATCTGCTTTTCCGCCGCTGACGACGACCGCATCAACGGAAGCCAATCGAGACAAAGGTTCGCGCAAGCTGCCGTTGGGCAGTAAATCTAAATTGGTGCGCCCTGTATCTGCCGCAGGAAATACGGCAATTTCCATATCGCGTTGCAAGGCATAATGTTGCAAACCATCGTCGGCCACAATCAATTCAAGCTCCGGATATGCCGCAAGCAATGCCCTGCCTGCTTCTGCACGGCTGCTGCCTACCGCCGTCGGCGCACCGGTTTGGAGAAACAGCAATAAAGGCTCGTCGCCTGCATCTGCCGCGCTGCTGGCTGTATTCAATACATGAACCGCCTTGCCCTTGCGCCCGTAACCTCGGCTGATGATACCGACCTTAACGCCCTTTTTCTGCAAACCCGACACCAGCGCGGCGACTATCGGCGTTTTCCCTGTTCCGCCTGCATGGATATTACCGACCACCACCACTGGCACAGGCAATTTTTCGCTTTTCAGACGGCTTGAAACAAAATCATCGCGCCGTTTCGCCACAATTTTGGCAAACAGCTTGGACAATGGTTTTAACAGCAAAGACAAAAACGGATTAGGGGATTGCCAATGGCGTTCAATAATTTGGTGGAGTTTGGGCATACGCACGGCTTTTGAAGCGAAAATCAAACGATAATATAACACAAGCCTGCCCGGACAAGGCCGTCTGAACATGCGGCTTTGATAATATTAAAACAAAGGACGCAAGTTTCATAAAAACGAATACAACGAATCGCCCTAAAACCCTTATAATTCAGCTTTCCCCAATTTTTCTGTTTCGCAATGTCCGAACTCTTCACACCCTCCTCCATTTCCGTATCCGAACTCAACGCCCTCGCCAAAGCCTTGCTGGAAGACCATCTCGCAGGTTTATGGATTGCCGGCGAAGTATCCAATCTGACCCGTGCCGCCAGCGGACATTATTATTTCTCGCTTAAAGACAGCCGCGCGCAGGTACGTTGCGCGATGTTTAAGGGTGCAGCCATGCGTTTGGCGAAGCTTTTGAAAGAAGGCGACCATATCGAAGTATCAGGAAAAATCAGTATTTATGAAGCGCGGGGCGAATTTCAAATTACCGTGAACGAGGTGCGGCTCAAAGGCTTGGGGCAGCTTTACGAAGCCTACGAGCGGCTGAAGGCGCAGTTGCAGGCGGAAGGCGCGTTTGCGGCGGAACGCAAGAAATCTTTGCCTGCCCGCCCTCAATGTATCGGCATCGTAACCAGTCTGGCGGCAGCGGCATTGCGCGATGTCGTTACCACCTTGAAACGCCGCGCGCCTGAAATCCCCGTTATCGTTTATCCGACGCCCGTTCAAGGCACAGGCAGCGAGTTGCAAATTGCCCAAGCGATTAAAACCGCTTCGCAACGCGCCGAATGTGACGTGCTGATTGTCTGCCGTGGCGGTGGCAGCATTGAAGACTTGTGGGCGTTTAATGAAGAACCGGTCGTGCGTGCCATTGAGGCCTGCGCAATTCCCGTTGTCAGCGGCGTAGGCCACGAAACCGATTTCACGCTTGCCGATTTTGTTGCCGACGTACGCGCTCCGACCCCGACCGGCGCGGCAGAACTGGTCAGCCCCAACCGCCAAGAATCGTTACACCGTCTTGCACAGGCGCAAGGCCGTCTGAAAACCGTTTTGGAACAACGCTATTTCGATGCCAGCCAAAAGCTCGACTGGCTCGCACGGCAAATCCGTCATCCGCGCCAAAAACTTGACGAGCAACGCGCTTCAATCAGCAAACTGGCACAAACCCTGTCCTACTCGATGACGCAAAACTTCCGTGCCCATACCGCCCGTTTTGAACGCCAAATCCAAACCCTGAAACATTGCCGTCCTGATGTTTCCGTTTACAAAAACAACATCGACCGCTTTCAGACGGCCTTGTCGCATTCCTTCCGCCAGCTGCTCGCCCACCGCCGTCAAAGCCTGACCGCCCAAGCCGCATTGCTCGAAGCCGTCTCGCCTCAACATATTCTGGAACGCGGCTTCTCGGTCGTCAAAAACACACGCGGACAAGTCATCCGCAATGCCGATACGTTGAAACAAGGTCAAAAACTGCACATCACTTTTGCCGACGGCGAAACCGACGTACGCGTGACCAAAGAGCAGGCGCAGGGCGAGTTGTTTGACTGACGCAATAAAGGCCGTCTGAAACTTTATGCTGATGAAGTGAAACTACGATTGCCTTTTAAAAATCCTTAACCTGCCAATGCGGTATAATGCCTCATCTGCACCCGCAGCATATACGGAAACATTATGGACAACTCACAAAATACAGAAAATCCGATTCCACCGCGCAACTCCATCCGCAAAAACAGCATTTACCTGCTGCCCAATTCCTTTACCATCGCCGCACTGTTTTGCGCGTTCTTCGCCATCACCCAGTCCATGCACGGACGTTATGAAACAGCGGCGATTGCAGTTTTCCTTTCCATGCTGCTCGACGGTATGGATGGACGCGTGGCGCGGCTGACCAACAGCCAAAGCGCGTTCGGCGAACAGCTCGACAGCCTTGCCGATATGGTCAGCTTCGGCGTCGCGCCTGCCCTGATTGCCTACAAATGGCAACTTTGGCAGTTTGGCAAAATCGGTTATTCCGTCGCCTTTATCTACTGCGCCTGCGCCGCCCTGCGTTTGGCACTGTTCAACACGCTTATCGGCAAAGTCGACAAACGCTGGTTTATCGGCGTACCCAGCCCGACCGCCGCTGCGTTGATTGTCGGCCTGATTTGGGTCAACCACAGCGTCGAACGCTTCCCAAACGTGCATTGGTGGGCATTGGGTATCACCCTGTTTGCCGGCATTTCCATGATTGTGCAGATTCCGTTTTGGAGCTTCAAAGAAATCAACATCCGCCGCCAAGTGCCGTTTATGGGCATGGTGTTGGCCGTATTGATTCTGCTTTTGATCAATTGGGAGCCTTCGCTCGTCCTCTTCCTATTCTTCCTCGGTTACAGCTTGTCCGGTTATGTGATGGCAGTCATCCGTTGGTTTAAAAAACGCCATAAATCACACAAACACGACAAGGCCGTCTGAAATGTGGTCTTGGGACATCATCCTTGCCCTGCTCGCCGTCGGCAGCGCGGCAGGCTTTATTGCCGGACTGTTTGGCGTAGGCGGCGGCACGCTGGTTGTCCCCGTTGTCTTATGGGCATTGCAACTGCAAGGCGTAGGCAACCACCCCTATGCCCAGCATATCGCCATCGGCACTTCCTTTGCCGTCATGGTGTTTACCACCTTCTCCAGCATGTATGCCCAGCATAAAAAACATGCCATCGATTGGGCAACCGTCCGCCGGATGACGCCGGGCATGATACTCGGCGTCCTCCTCGGCGCAGTAACGGCAAAATATATGCCGACGCTGGCTTTGCAGGTTTTCTTTATTGCATTTCTTACCCTTATCGCACTCAAAACCCTACGCGATTCCAAACCCACACCTTCACGCACCCTGCCCACCCTCCCCGGCCTGACAGCCGCAGGCACGCTTTTTGGTGCGGCTTCAAGCTGGGTCGGTATCGGCGGAGGTTCGCTATCCGTTCCATTCCTACTGTATTGCAACTTTCCGGCGCACCGCGCCATCGGCACATCTTCAGGCCTGGCGTGGCCGATTGCAGTTGCCGGCACCATCAGCTATTTTGCCAACGGTTTGCCTATTGCCAACCTGCCTGAAGGTACGGCAGGCTTTATCTATCTTCCGGCCGTAGCCATTTTGAGCATTGCCACCATCCTCTTTGCCCCGCTCGGCGTTAAAACGGCGCACAAGCTGCCCGCCCGAAAACTCAAAATCGCCTTCGGTATTATGTTGCTGCTGATTGCCGCCAAAATGACTTGGAATTTGATACATTAAATCTTTCTTGTGAAACAGGCCGTCTGAAAATCTTTCAGACGGCCTGTTTCATAGCAATAAAAACAAACTAAATTAAATCTTTTTCCCTACCCGATTTGCCCCATTGCAAAGACGGCCAAGCGCCATATCGCCCATCCTGCCACCAATAATCCGGCGCACAAACGAACCATGCGTTTTTGCAGAAAGGTTTTCAACTGCGCTGCAAATATGCCCATCGCGAGCAGGTTCGGCAAGGTCCCCAATGCAAACGCCAGCATATACAGTCCGCCATGCAAGGCATTGCCGCTGCCTAAAGCATACAACGACGCGCTGTACACCAAACCGCAAGGCAGCCAGCCCCAAAGCACGCCCACGCCGAAACAGGCAGGCACCGATTTAATCGGCAGCAATTTGTTCAGCAACGGATTCAGGCGTTTCCATATCGGTTTGCCGATGCCTTCGATTTTGGTTGCGGCAGTCGAAATACCGGCAAGATACAGACCGAGCAAAAGCAGCAAGACATTGGCGACAATATACAAACCGTTTTGAACCGCGCGCGTATCGTCCAAGGAAATGCCGACCTGCCCGACCAAGCCGACCAGAAGGCCAATGACGACATAGCTGCTGATGCGCCCCAAGTTCAACAATACAATCAGCCCGATTCGGTTTAAATGCGGCGGCAGCTGCAAAGCGAATGCGCTGCTCAATCCGCCGCACATGCCGACGCAATGCGTTCCGCCAAAAAAGCCGAGCAGAAAAAGAGTAAGAAATGTGATTTCTTGATTCATGGTTTTTAATGATTCAAACGAATGGATGAGGCCGTCTGAAACTTTTCAGACGGCCTTGAGAATGAAGGACAGGCTTTTCCGCCCACCCTCTTCACGCTTTAGAAAAGCAATTAACTGCGTGCGCGTACGTCAAATGCCTGACGCAAACCTTCGCCGATCATAACCAGCAAAAGCAACATCACCGTCAGCGTAGCAACGGCAGACAGACCGATCCACCATGCGTCCAAGTTGTCTTTGCCTTGCGCCAGCAACTCGCCCAAGCTCGCCTGTGAGGCAGGTACGCCCAAGCCCAAGAAGTCCAAACTGGTCAGGGCAAGTACGGCACCGGAAATACGGAAAGGCAGGAAGGCCAATACCGGCGTCAAGCTGTTGGGCAGGATATGGCGCCACATGATTTCACGGTTGCTCACGCCCATCGCGCGCGCCGCCAAAACGTAATCGGTCTGACGGTTTTTCAAAAACTCGGCGCGGACATAGTCGGACAAGCCCATCCAGCCGAAAAGCGACAGCAACACCAGCAAAATCAACAGCCCCGGATTAAAAAACGAAGACAGGATAATCAAGAGGTACAGCTCCGGCATACCGCCCCAAACCTCGATAAAACGCTGCATCAAAAGGTCGGTTTTACCGCCGAAATAACCCTGCACCGCGCCTGCAACCACGCCGATTACGGTAGTTACTACCGTCAACACCAAGGCAAACAGCAGCGAATCGCGGAAACCGTAAACCAAGCGCGCCAACAGGTCGCGGCCGCGGTCGTCCGTTCCCAAGATATGCCGTTCGGACGGTTTGGCCGGATCGGGGGCCGTATCGAAATCGTTCAAGGTATCGGCATCGTAAGGATTGGGCAGATACAGGGCGAAATTGCCGTCTGAAGTGATGTTGTGGCGGATAAGCGGATCCAAATAATCCGCAGGCGTATCGAAATCGCCGCCAAATGCGGTTTCGTTGTATTCAGTTACCAAAGGGAAGAAATACTCGCCCTGATAGCGTATCCACAAAGGTTTGTCGTTGCTCCACAAAGGCGCAAGCAAGGTAACGACAAACAAAACGGCCAAAATCCGCAAAGCCAGCCAACCGCGCTTATGCTGCTTAAAAGCCTGCCAAGTAGGGTTTGAAGTAGATTTTTTCTTTTTCATGGTTCGAAACATTCTTTAATAATGGATTGAAGATATTTTCAGACGGCCTTATTTCTGTCCGCCAAAGTGAATGCGCGGATCGACCCACGAATAAGAAATATCCGACACCAATTTAGCCAACAACCCCATCAGCGTGAACACATACAACGTGCCCATTACGACAGGATAATCGCGTTTCATCACTGCCTCGTAAGACAGCAAACCCAAACCATCCAGCGAGAACAGCGTTTCAATCAACAGGCTTCCGGTAAAGAATGCGCCGATAAATGCGGCCGGGAAACCGGTAATCAGAGGAATCATGGCGTTGCGGAAAATATGTTTCCACAAAATCTGTTTCTCAGGCAAGCCCTTGGCCCGCGCGGTATAAACATATTGACGGCGGATTTCTTCAAGGAACACGTTTTTCGTCAATACGGTCATCACCGCCAAATTGCCTGCCACCGAAGCGGTAATCGGCAAGGCCATATGCCACAAATAATCTTTGACTTTACCGGCCCAAGAGAGCGTATCGAAATCATCGCCCACCAAACCGCCCTGCGGAAACCAGGCAAAAAAGCTGCCGCCGCCAAACAACACCAGCAACACCAAACCCAAGACAAACGGCGGTACGGTATAGCCGACCAAAATAATCATGCCCGTAATCGTATCGAAACGGCTGCCATCCCTGACCGCCTTGGCAATACCCAACGGAATACATATCAAATAAGTCAGGAAAAATGTCCACAAACCCAAACTCATCGATACCGGCATTTTCTCTTTCACCAATTCAAATACGGTTTGGTGATGGAAAAAGCTCTCGCCCAAATCGAAACGGGCGAATTTCCATACCATATCGGCAAAACGCGTCAAAGGCGGCTTGTCGAAACCGTATAAAGCATTCAGCGCGGCCAAATCCTCCGCACTGATGCGGTTGCCGTTTTTGGCCAAAGTTCCGGGCATACTGTGTCCCGCCGTTTCGCCGCCAACCGCGCCCTGCGTCAGCTGCTGAACCATCTGCTCCACCGGGCCTCCGGGAACAAACTGAATCACGGCGAAAGTAATCGCCAAAATCCCCAACAGCGTGGGAATCAAAAGGAGCAAACGATGAAAGATATAACGCCACATGGTTAAGTGTTCCTCTATTTTTTTGATTTGAAGGCCGTCTGAAACCGCTTGCTTCAGACGGCATTATCGTAACGGATTAATAAGCGTTTGGACGATGATTTACTTCTCCAAAGCCTCCAGCAATTTTTTCTCAATCAAATCCGCGTCAAAGGATTTGGCAATCAGCTCGAAGCGCGAGTCGCGACGCCATGAAACTTGGTTTGCGCCCCATTGTCCGTCCACCCAGTTGAGCCATACCCATGTACCGAGCACTTGGAACACGCCTTTGGCACGGACGAGGCCGTCTGTCAATTTAGGCAGGTCGTTGAAGAAATCGGTCAATTTTTCTCCGTCGAAATCACGCCCGGCAGGGAAAGTGAAGCCTTGGGACTGGAAGCCCATGGTGTTGTCTGGCAGGGCTTTGAGGCGGTAGCGCGATTTTTCGACAACGGGAATATCAAGCCACTGGATGTCGAGCTGCGCATTTTGGACTTCAACCACTTTGGCTTTGGGCGGGAACAGTTTGGCCGCTTTATCATGAAATTCGGCAAGCTGTTCGGGGGTGCACAAGTCGGTTTTGCTGGCGACCAATACGTCGCAAATGCCGATTTGGTCTTTATACAATGCTTGTTGCGCGTAATCGGGATTAATAAACTGACGCGGATCGACGACGGTAAAGACCGCACCGATTTCCAGCATGCTGTCGAGCGGTTTGGCTTTCAGTTCGTCGATAACGCTGGCGGCGTGTGCCAGGCCGCTGGCTTCAATCATCAAGCGGTCGGGTTGGGCATCGCGCAGCATTTTTTGTACGGTCGTCCCCATTTGCGCGCCGGCGGTACAGCACAAACAGCCGCCGGCAATTTCGGCCACGGGAATGCCGTTGTCGCTCAAGACAGCGCCGTCAATGCCGATTTCGCCAAATTCGTTGACAATGATGACCCATTTTTCGTTTGGGTCTTTTTGCGCCATCAGACTTTTGAGTGCGGTGGTTTTACCTGTTCCGAGAAAGCCTGAAATCAGGTGGACTTTGGTCTTTTTTACTTCTGACATTTTTTACAAATTCCTGTTAAAACAACATGTTCTTCTTTTAATGAGAAACCGGTTTCAGCCACGCCTGCACGCAAGGCCGCCCATTCTTGACTCAAGGTCTGCTCATCCGCCGTACCGCATTCGGTGCAAACCAAAATAAACGCGCTATGGTGCGCTTCTGTTTCTTCGTGGTCGTGGCAATGGTCGTTGCACTCGTGCTGCGCGTGGCTGCACAAAATATAGCCGTTGACCGCCGCCACTTTGTGCAAAACACCCTGTTCCGCCCAAAAATCAAGAGCGCGGTAGGCCGTCGGCGGCGCAACCACACCCTCGCTTTGCTGCTGCATCTGCGACAGAACGTTGTAGGCTTTAATCACGCCGCTTTGTTTCAAAACAATATCAAGCACTTGCTCGCGCAATGCGGTTACCTGCACGCCATCGCGCTGCGCTTGTTCTAAGATTTTTTGTTTGATTGCGTTCATAACTGAAACAGCCTTTCAGACGGCCTTGTTAATAAAAAATTACATTATAGCGTGTTTACTCAATTTCAGATAACAAAGAGGCCGTCTGAAACGTTCAGACGGCCTGATGCCGATTACTTAAACCAAGATTTAATTTTTCCAAACAAAGACATGCTTTGTTTTTCAAACGTTTCTTCCTTCGCCGGGGCAGGCTCGTCGCGGTAAACTTTCATGCCTGCAAAGGTCTGGGCAACCGGCATGATTTCGATGGAATTGACGTTCATCCGCGCCGGACGCTGGTAGAGCCATAAAGCGGTATCGGCAATATCTTGCGGCTGGATAAACTCGACATTCTCATAAACCTCGGCCGCACGCTGGTCGTCGCCTTTAAAACGGACGTTGGAAAACTCGGTATCGCCGCACAAGCCCGGTTCGATATTGGTAATGCGGATGTTTTTGTCTGCCAATTCGGCGCGCAGGTTCATGCTGAATTGGCGCACAAAAGCCTTGGTCGCGCCATAGACATTACTGCCAGGATAAGCATAACTGCCGGCAATCGAACCCAAATTGATGATGTAGCCCTGTTTGCGCGCGACCATTTGCGGCAAAATCTGGCGGGTCAGAAAAGTCAGGCCGATGATATTGGTTTGAATCATGGTTTCCCAATCGCCAAAATCGGCTTTATCGGCGGAATCCAGACCTAAAGCCAAACCGGCGTTGTTGATCAGGCAATCGATTTCGGATAAATGCTCGGGCAGGCTGTTCAAAGCGTTTTGAATCGACTCAGTGCGCGAAACATCCATTTCCAAAGGGTAAAACTGCTCGCCCAATTCCTCTGCCAACTGCTGCAATTTGTCTTCGCGCCGTGCCGCGCCGATGACATGATATCCTGCCGCAACAAAAGTACGGCACATTGCCGCGCCGAATCCTGCCGATGCCCCGGTAATCAAAATTGCCATATCGTTTCCTTTCTATACTCGTTTCAGACTTGGGTTTAAGGTATGATAACGCCTTATCAGACGGCCTGAGTGTTTGGCCGGCCGATTCTAAATTTAACGATAATCATATCATCACAATAGGACACACTCCATATGAAAACCCGTTTTCTCCCTGTCGCTTTGGCGGCAGTGGCGCTTACCCTGACCGCCTGCGGTGGCAGCGGCGCACCTTCCCAGCCTAAAGGCCCAATTTCCGAAGACCGTACGGCCGCGTTCAAATCCATGATGCCCGAGTTTACCCGCATGGGCAAAATGGTCAAAGACGAAGAGCCTTACGACGTAGAAAAATTCAAACAAGCCGCCGCAACCTTCGCTGAAAACAGCAAAAAACCGTTCACCCTGTTTGAATCCGATCCTCAAGGCAACGGCCGCGCCCTGCCTGCCATCTGGACAGACATGGCAACATTCAAAGCCGAAGAAGAAAAATTCGTCGCAGCAGTTGAAAAACTCAACGCCGCCGCCCAAACTGGCAAGCTTGAAGAAATCAAAGCCGCTTACGGCGAAACCGGTGCAAGCTGCAAATCTTGCCACGATACATTCCGCGGTCCGGAATAAGGCTTAAATCAATAAAGGCCGTCTGAAACATCATTTTCAGACGGCCTTTTTTTCAACTGGCTTCAAACCTTTCCCTATCGACTTTATATTTTGCATTTCATGTTTTGTCGGTTTCATTTTAAACCGACGGACCAATTCACATATCGCAATCAAATTTTTTTCTTTCGGCCGTTTAAATTCAATTAAATCTTCCCTCTTCCCGGCTGATCCGATTCAAATTTAAACCTACTTTATCTTTTCAGCCGGATTCATCATATGCGCATTGATTATCTCCTAAAACAAAAATCTGCTTTATTTTTTAACAAATAAAAACCATTATTAAAATATTTGTAAAGTTTAATAATATGTTATAAAGTAGCAGCTTCGTTTCTGAGGTAACTATCATGAATCCGAATTTCAAATTAAATCTACTAACATTATCTTTACTGGCTATAACAAGTATCGCACACGCAGAAGACGAGGTTTCAACTCAAGAGCTTGATGAAATTCAAGTCAAAGGCAAACACATTGCCAAAGAGAAAAAAGTTTTTACCGAAGGCCAAGCCAAAAGTTCGCGTGAACGCGTTTATCAATCCAGCGAAAACATCGATACCATCGTGCGGAGCATGCCCGGCGTCTTCACCCAACAAGACAAGGGATCGGGGGTATTGGCGGTCAATATCCGTGGCGATAGCGGTTTGGGACGCGTCAATACGATGGTTGACGGCGTAACCCAAACCTTCTATTCCACTTCCGCCGATGCCGGACGCAGCGGCAGCTCCTCGCAATTTGGTACGGCACTGGATCCCAATTTTATTGCCGGCGTGGATGTAACCAAAGGCAGTTTCTCGGGTGCCAACGGCATCAATACCTTATCCGGTACAGCCAATTTCCGTACTTTACGGGTAGACGATGTGGTACATGGAAACCATACCTTCGGCCTTTTAACCAAAGGATTGACCGGCACAAACAGCACCAAAAGCAACTTTATGGCAACCGGAGCGGTACAAAAATGGTTTGACAGCGGAGCGCGTCTTGGCGCGTTATATGGTTACAGCCACCGTAATGTCGAGCAAAACTATAAAGTAGGCGGCGGCGGTCAGCGTATCGGCAATTTTGGCGAGGAATATTTGGACCGTAAAAAACAAGAATATTTTGAGAGCAACTTATTGAAATTCGACCACGAACAAAATCTCTGGGTTCGTGACTTTTCCAAGCGCAATGCGGTCGGCAAAAGCTATTGGGACTACCCTTTCTCCAAAAAATATAACGATCCTGAAGTTTTGCAAAGAGATTATGTCGATGATTTGGAAAGAAGCTGGAAAGAGAATTTGGCACCGCAATGGGACCTGACTCCAATCGACCCGACCAGCCTGCAACAACGCTCAAACAGCCATTTGGTCAAAGTAGAATATGAAAACGACAACAACAAGCTGGACCTTCAGCTTCGTACCATGAACAACCGTATCGGTAGCCGCAAAGTAGAAAACCGCAACTACCAAGCCAATTACAATTTAAACATTGGCGATTATGTCGATTTAAACGTATTGGCCGCCCATAATCTGGGTAAACAAAAATATCCGAAAAACTCACGTTTTTCAGGATGGGGGCTGTTGGATTATTTGGAAACCAAAAACACAGCCAATCTTTTGGATATCAACAACCGCTTCTCTTTCAAACTTCCCAACAAAACAGATTTAAAAGCCACCGTCGGTTTCAATTTCTTTAAAAACCAATACAGTAAAAACCGCTTTCCGGAAGAGCTGAGCCTGTTTTACGACGGCCCCGATCAAGATGCCGGCTTGTACAGCTTTTTAGGCCGCTTCAAAGGCGACAAAGGAATATTTCCCCAAAAATCAACGATATTGCAACCATCAGGCCAACAAAAATTCAATACCTTCTATTTTGATACTTCCTTGAAAAAAGGCATTTATCAATTGAATTACAGTGCCAATATGGTCAACTACCGCTACAAGGGCGAATATACCGACTACTTCAATACCCAAGAAGACTTTAAAAAAGCATTTGGAGAAGATTCTGAAATTTATAAACAGCATTGCACGCCAAGCTGCGACCTTTACGAACCGGTTTATACCAAATCCGGTAAAAAGCATGCAGTAAACCATTCGGTGGCATTAAACATCAATGTCAACGACTACTTTATGCCGTTTATCAGCTATTCGCGCACGCATAGAATGCCGAATATTCAAGAAATGTATTTTTCACAAATCGGCGACTCGGGCGTCAATACCGCCCTCAAGCCGGAACAGGCCAATACTTACCAAATAGGCTTCAACACCTTCAAAAAAGGGATTTTCAAGCCGGACGATGTATTGGGTTTCAAACTGGTCGCCTATCGCAGCAGGATAAATAACTATATCCACAATGTTTATGGCAAATGGTGGGATTTGGATAAAGCACCCAGCTGGGTAACCAGTACCGGCCTGCAATACTCCATCCAACATCGAAACTACGCCAAACCTGTCCATAAAAATGGTTTGGAAGTGGAAATGAACTATGATTTCGGCCGCTTTTTTACCACCCTGTCTTACGCCTATCAAAAAACCAACCAGCCGACCAACTATAGCGATGCCAGCGAATCGCCCCGCAACTCTTCTAAAGAAGACCAAATCAAACAAGGCTACGGCTTAAGCAAAATTTCCCGCCTGCCCCGAGATTATGGCCGGTTTGAATTAGGGTCCCGATGGTTGGGCAATAAATTGACCATCGGCGGCATTATGCGCTATTACGGCAAAAGCACACGGGCAACGACTGAGGAAGAATTTGTTGACGGTACAACCGGTGCCAATACCTACTCTTCACACCAAATGGGCAGAAGGGTGATCAAAAAAACAGAAAGCATCAACAGACAGCCGCTGATTTTTGATTTCTATGCCAATTATGAACCGAAGAAAAACCTTATCCTTCGTTTCGACATTCAAAATGCGTTCAATAAACGCTATATCGATCCTTTGGATGCCGCAAACGATGCCGCGACTCAGCGCTATTTCAGCGTATTTGAAAGAAAAGGCGGTTTGGATGATGAAGAGGTCGAATGCGATGCCAACGGTTTATGCAACGGCAAATATGGCGGTACGACACGCTCCGTCTTGAACAACTACGCACGAGGCAGGACTTTGCTGTTTACCATCAGTTATAAGTTCTAAACCTATCTATCAGTATCTTAATATTGCACTGATTAAGCGGTAGTCAATATTGTTGCAGTATTTATGGTGTTAGTTTACGGCACCAAATATGCCTTGAATTTTTATAGCTCAATTTCAACATTAAATGATTAGGTATCGAATATGAAAAAAATAACCCTAAAATTCACCGCACTTTTGCTTGGCTCAGCTTTAGCAAGTAGTGCGTTTGCAACAGAAAATGGTCAAACTTCCTCAAGTTCTGATTATGAATTAGAGAAAGTATTGATTTTCAGCCGACACGGATTGCGTTCACCAGTGGAAAAAGATCCGCAAGAAATGGCGAAATATTCCCCGTATGCGTGGGCAAAATGGGATGTGTCATCTGGTTATCTCACGGCAAAAGGGACAGTGCTAGAAACCTATTTCGGCCAATATTTAGGACAATGGCTTGCGGATAAAGGATTATTAACGACAGATCGTTGTGCATCGGGTGAAGGTATTTTCGCTTATGCGAATGGAGTGCAACGCACCATTGCAACAGGTCAGGCCATTGTGGCAGGAGCTTTTGCAGGCTGTAATGTTCAACTGCAACATCACGGTGAAATTGGTTCAGAAAAAGATCCAATTTTTAACACGCAGGCGCACAATCCAAGCCAAGCTTTGATTGAATCTGCAAAAAATAACGTTGATTTAACCGCTTTACAGCAAAAATTAGTGCCAAATTATGCGTTATTGAGTGAAATCATCGATTATAAAAATTCACCAAACTGTTTGCAAAAAGGCGAATGTGATTTAGGTGGAAAAGTCGGTGAATACAGTATCAAAGACGGCAAGTCGGTCAAGATTACGGGTTCTATCAGCACCGGGAAGAAAATTGTCAGTGCATTATTGCTCGCACATTATGTGGGTAAGCCTGATTCTGAAATTGCAAACGGTCGTGTGGATAGCCAAGAAAAATGGCGCGCAATTAACGAAATTAAAAACGAATATTACCGCACTTTATTTAAAAACAATGAAGCGTTAGCACAAAATGCATCATATCCGTTATTGGCATTTATTCAGCAGCAGCTAAATAGCGAAAATAAAATTAACTTATTGGTTGGACACGATTCTAATATCGTCGCTCTGCTGGCTGCATTAGGTGTTGAGCCTTATGAATTAGATGGTTCATTGGAAAATATCCCAATCGGTGGCAAGCTGCTATTTGAAGTGTGGAAGCACAAACCAAGTGGTAAGCTCAAATTTAAGTTGGATTATGTGTATCAATCTACCGAACAGCTGATTAACACCACGCCATTAAGTTTAGCGACACCACCAAACCAAACAGCTTTAACGCTCAAAGGCTGTGAAAAAGATGAAAAGGGCTTTTGTGATTACGAGCGTTTTCAACAGGTGTTGAGTGAGGGTATTAAGAACGGTAAAAAATAGCATTCATGCAACCCTATGAAAAATACTTAAAAGAGAATTCGCAGAAACTGCGAGTGGATCAAACGGAAAAGCCGGCAAACGTAATGTTTACCGGCTTTTCTCAATATATTCTCAAAATTTTCTTCATCTATACACAACAAAAAACCTGCCCTTACGGGCAGGTTGTTTTCAATAATGACGAGGATTACAGGCCGCTCAGACGGGCTGTATCGTGTGCAATCATCAATTCTTCGTTGGTAGGAATCACAACGGCAACAGCTTTGCTGTCGGCAGTGGTAATTACACCGGCATTGCCGAAGCGGGCTTTCAGGTTGGCTTCTTGGTCGATGTACAGACCGAGGAAGCCCAAGTAGCCCAATACGCGTTCGCGGATGATGTCGGAGTTTTCGCCGATACCGCCGGTGAAGACCAATGCGTCCAAACCGCCTGCCGCTACTGTCATGCTGCCGATGTATTTAGCCAAGCGGTAGATGAACATTTCCAGAGCCAGTTTGGCGCCCGGATGACCTTTGGCAGCTTCTTCTTCGATGGTACGGCAGTCGTTGGACAAACCGGAGATACCGAGCAGGCCGGATTTTTTGTTCAGCATTTCGGTAATTTGGGAAATGGTCATGTTGGCGTTTTCAGCCAAGAAACTGAAAACGGCAGGGTCGATATCGCCGCTGCGGGTACCCATTACCAAACCTTCCAGCGGAGTCAGGCCCATGCTGGTGTCTTGAGATTGGCCGTTGGCAACGGCGGTAATGGATGCGCCGTTTCCCAGGTGGGCAATAACCATGCGCAAATCTTTTTTGTCTTTACCGAGGAAACGGGCGGTTTCATCAGAAACGTAGCGGTAGCTGGTACCGTGCGCGCCGTAGCGACGCAAGCCGTATTTTTCATACAATTCATGTGGAACAGCGTAGGTGTAGGCATGTTCCGGCATGGTTTGGTGGAAGGCGGTGTCGAATACGACAACGTTCGGCAGGCCTTTGAAAATGGTTTGTGCAGCGCGCAGACCCAAGAGGTGCGCAGGGTTGTGCAGCGGAGCGAGCGGAATACATTTTTCGATGCCGGCGATAACTTCGTCATCAACGAGGATGGATTCGCTGTACAACTCGCCGCCGCTGACGACACGGTGGCCGATGGCGCCGATACGGCTGTCGAGATCATGCGCTTTCAGTTCTTCCATCAGGGCTTCAACGGCACCGGTATGGTCAGGTTTGGCAGAAAGATCGACTTTGCGTTTTTCACCGTTGAATTTAAAGGTGATATAGGCATCAGGCAGATTGAGTTTTTCTGCCAAGCAGCTCAACAATACTTCGCCGCTGTCGTTATCCAATACGGCACCTTTGAGGGAAGAGCTGCCGCAGTTCAAAACCAAGATTAATTTTTGTGTCATTTTATGCTCCTTGAGGTTTCAGACGGCATTTTTGTCGGGACCTTACTGCGGCTCCGGCTATGTTGCACCCCTTGTGGGACGTAGTGGGTAGCGGTCTGAACAGATTAACAAAGTAAACGTCGTATTCTAACAAAAAATGTAATCGGCTGCTTGACTTAATATTTGATGTAAAATGGACGGAATTTTATTTTAGGCCGTCTGAAAAAATGACGGCGGTTTTGAAAATTTACCGATATGCATTATTTCAGTATCCACACTCAAGACGGCGAACACGCCGGATTTTTCATTATGCTGGCAGACGATGAATCGCAAAATCCGCCGCAAAGCGGACGCTTTGTAATCAAGCTGCAAAGTGAAGACGCAGCCGAAGCGGCGGTATTGTCGCCTTTTGAGCAAACCGATATCCCGCAATACTGGCGCGTGGTTAAAGACCGTATCGAACTGTTTTTTGACGATAAAAATATCGGTTCGTTGCGTAACGAATACCTGACCATCAGCGGTAAAACCTTTATCCTGACCGATTTGACCGGAGCGATGTAATGGAAAGTATGTTTATCCTTGTCCCCATCAGCATTATTTTGGCCTTTATTATCGGCTGGTTTTTCTGGTGGTCGGGTAAAAACGGACAGTTTGACGACCTTGAAGGCCCTGCGCACCGCATTTTGATGGACGACGACTCCACTGAAAAACTGATCGAAAAAGACGAAGACAAAGAATCCAAACAATGAGCCTTAAAAAAGACAATCTGAATTTCCACACGACCCGCCGTTTTGCGCCGCTCTTTGGGACGCAGTTTTTGGGCGCGTTTAACGATAATGTGTTCAAAACCGCATTATTCGTGATGATCAGTTTTTACGGTTTGGGCAAAAACGACTTTCTGCCATCCAGCCAAATGCTGAACTTGGGCGCGATGCTGTTTATCCTGCCCTACTTCCTGTTTTCCGCGCTCTCAGGGCAACTGAGCAACAAATTTGATAAAGCCGTTTTGGCGCGCTGGATCAAGCTGTTGGAAATCATCATCATGGCAGTGGCGGCGTATGGCTTCTACATCCAATCCGCGCCTTTGCTTTTAATCTGCCTGTTTTGCATGGGTACGCAATCTACCCTGTTCGGCCCGCTGAAATACGCCATTTTGCCCGATTACCTCAACGACAAAGAGCTGATTATGGGCAACAGCCTGATTGAATCGGGTACGTTTATCGCCATCTTGCTCGGCCAGATTTTGGGCACCGCAGTTGCAGGCGTTCCGCCGTATATTGTTGGCGGTTTGGTGTTGTTGGTCGCCATCGGCGGCACGATGACCAGCCTGTTTATGCCGTCTGTAGCCGCTAAAATGCCGGACACAAAAATCGAATGGAACATCATCAAAGGCACGAATTCGCTGATTCGTGAAGCGGTGGCCGACCGCCCTGTATTCACTTCCATTATCGGTATTTCATGGTTTTGGTTTGTCGGCTCGGTTTATACCACCCAACTGCCGACGTTCACGCAAATCCATTTGGGCGGCAACGATAATGTGTTCAACCTGATGTTGGCGCTGTTCTCCATCGGCATCGCCATCGGCTCGGTATTATGCGCCAAACTCAGCCACGAGCGCCTGATTTTGGGCTTGGTTACTATCGGCACATTGGGTCTGACTGTCTGTGGATTATTGCTGGTGTGGCTGACCCACGGCCAACGCTTCACCGAATTAAACGGCATTATCTGGTTTTTATCGCAAGCCCAAGCGTATCCGATTATGCTCGTCATGTCGGCCATCGGCTTTTTCGGCGGCTTCTTCTCCGTACCGCTCTACACTTGGCTGCAAACCGCCAGCAGCGAAACCTTCCGCGCCCACGCCGTCGCCGCCAACAACATCATCAACGGCGTGTTTATGGTGTCGGCTGCCATTCTGAGCGCAGTTTTGCTGATGTTGTTTGACAGCATCACGCTGCTGTATTTGATTGTTGCCGTGGGTAATCTTCCGTTGATTGTTTACCTCATCAAACGGGAACCGAAATTTATCGGAGATTTGACCGCTTTGTTGAAAATCAGCAAATAAGGTCGTCTGAAATATATCCCCACCATGCACATTTTCACTGTTCAATCGCGTGGACAGCTTGTGCATAAATCAGATTACTGTCTGATTTAACATTAAAAAACAGGACTGCCTAAATTTTAAGCACAACTTTACCGCCGGACAAAATGCACATTTTCCCCAAACAAGCGTGTGCAAAGGCTGTGAATAAGTCGGCTTAATGTTTGATATTTCAAAACAAAACGATATTTGATTAATTTTTAGGCAGTTAATAAAAGGCCGTCTGAAAACTTTTTCAGACGGCCTGAGCGTATAATAACCACCTACCTTATAGTTCCCAAACGATATGATTTATCCATGGCATGAAACCCAATGGCAACAGCTCGCCGCCCATTGGCAAAACCGTCCCAACGCTTGGCTGTTTACCGGCAAAGAAAATACCGGCAAAACCGAGTTTGCTCGCTTTGTCGCGCAGGCATTGCTGTGCGAATCGCCCAAGTCCGGTCATGAACCCTGCGGTGAGTGCGCTTCGTGCCATTTGTTCAGCCAAAACACGCATCCCGACTTTTACGAACTCACGCCGGAAATTCCCGAAGGCGAGGCAATAGGACGCAAACTCCTGCAAATCAAAATCGATGCCGTGCGCGATATTGTGGAAAACATTTACCTGACCGCAGTCCGCGGCGGCCTGCGCGTGGTATTGGTACATCCGGCGGAAAGCATGAATACACAGGCGGCAAACGGTTTGTTGAAAGCTTTGGAAGAGCCGCCGCAACACGTTGTTTTCCTGCTCGTTACCCATGCGCGCGACAAACTCCTGCCCACCATCAAAAGCCGTTGCCGCCAGATGGTGCTGCCCTCGCCGACCCATGAACAAGCTGCAGCATATCTGCGTCAACAGGGCGTGGAAAATGCCGAAGCCTTGTTGGCATTCCACAGCGGCGCACCTTTATTCACACCGACTCCCGAATTGGACGCATTGCGCGAAGAGTTGCTGACGCTGCTGGCTGCCCCACGTCTGTTGGCCATACTCGACTACGCCGCTGCGTTCGACAAACAAAAGCAACCGCTGGCCGTTTTCATCGACTGGCTGCAAAAGTGGCTGACGGATGTCGGTTTGGCACAACAAAGCATGGCGCCGCTTTATTATCCGCACCATGCCCAAGCCCTGCTTCAGACGGCCTCTAAAACCGATTCACGCAGGCTGTTTGCCCTATTGGGCCGTCTGAACGCGCTCAACCCTTACGGATACCATACCTTGAGTGTTAAAATGCAGCTTGAGTATCTGCTTATCGAATATTTAGATTTTTGGCAAAACAAACCCTAACAGGTAATAAATGATGAATAAAAAAGACATTCCGGCGAAGATGTTGGCTTTGCAACTCAAAGACCCCAATTTGTTGTACAACTGCTATATGCCGTTTTTAGAACACGGCGGCCTGTTCGTGCCGACCGATGACGTATTCTCCCTAGGCGAAGACATTCTCTTGGCCGTCGAAATCGCCGACTATCCCAAACGCTTCCTGCCAACCAAAGTCGTTTGGATCAATCCGGCGCGCACCTCGGCCCACCGCCCCAAAGGCGTAGGCCTTGCCTTTTCCGAACACGAAAGCTGCCAGCAGGCAAAAAACCTGATCGAAGCCGAGCTCGGCCCGCGCCTGCGCAGCGACCGTACTACTTTTACCCTGTAATACCATGCATTTAATCGATTCACATTGCCATCTCAACTTTGACGGCCTAAAAGACCGCCTGCCCGAAGTCTTTGCCAACATGGAAGCACAAAGCGTCAAACAAGCGCTTGCCATCAGCGTCAGCAAACAAAGTTTTGCCGAAGTCTTCGACATTGCCCAGGCGCACGACCACATCTACTGCACCATCGGCGTACATCCCGACAGCCAAGAAGCGGAGGAATTTACCATCGCCGAAATGGTAGAAGCGGCCAAACATCCGAAAATCGTCGGCATCGGCGAAACCGGTTTGGACTATTACTGGTGTAAAGGTGATTTGTCATGGCAGCATCAACGCTTTGCCGACCACATCCAAGCCGCCAACGAAAGCGGCCTGCCCGTTATCGTCCACACACGCGATGCGGCCGAAGACACCTTGCGGATTTTGAAAGAATGCCACACCAACTCCGGCGTGATCCACTGCTTCTCCGAAGACGTCGCCTTTGCCAAAGCCGCTTTAGATTTGGGCTTATACATTTCCTTCTCCGGCATTGTGACGTTTAAAAACGCACCGCTGATACAGGAAGCCGCCAAATACGTCCCTGCCGATAGAATCTTGGTAGAAACCGATGCCCCCTTCCTCGCGCCGGTTCCCAAACGCGGCAAACAAAACGAGCCGTCCTACGTCCGCTATACAGCCGAATTCGTAGCCAATCTGCGCGGCGAGAGCTTGGAAACATTGGCACAAAACACCAGCGACAATTTCTATCGCCTGTTTAAGAAAGTACCCGACAGCCGTCTGAACAACGGCTAGTTCTAAGACTTTCTACCACCGGTTCTGCCTCAAACGCAGCGGCAAACTCGAAATAGCTCAAGACAGAAACGATAACGAAATCGGCTTGTGCCATCTTCCGGACGGCCGGACCTTTAAAGAATGGAAATATTTCCATCAACACAATAAATAAGTTTAAATTCAAAATATTGCTTTCCTAAGCCCAGCAAAGCTCAAGGCCGTCTGAAAGTATTTTCAGACGGCCTCTTGCTTATTTTACTGATAGGATGTAAAACCTATCCTTCGAAATAAACGGTTCATCGAAACCGTACACCCATCGACACAATATGGACACGAACTCCGAAATGCACACCCACCCTAATTTTTACGCCATGCTAACAGCCGCCTGCCAAAAAAACGGTAAAGGCACGGTCATTTTCAACGACAAAGAAAAAATCAGCTATTCCTCCCTCAAACACGAAGTAGAAACCGTCGCCGCCTATCTGCAACACGAAGGCGTACAATATGGCGACAAGGTCGCCCTGGTCGTTTCCAACTCTCCCGAATTTATTGCCGCCTATTTCGCCATTACTTCCATCGGCGCGGTAGCCGTCCCACTCAATGTCTTTTTGAAAAGCGAAGAATTTTCCTACATCCTCAATGACTGCGACGCACGCTTTATGTTCGCCTCCGCGCCGTTGGCCAAAGAACTCAAAAACATCAAAGCCAAAACCAAAGTCCGTAAAATCATCTGGATTGGCGAAACCAAAGCCGCCAGTGGCGAAGACAGCTATTTCGATGCCGCACGCACATTCCCCGGCAAGCCGAATCTGAGCCGTCAGCCGTCTGTCAATGATTTGGCGCACATTATCTACACCTCCGGCACAACCGGCCACCCAAAAGGCGCATTAATCAGTTACAGCAACCTGTTTTCCAACCTTTCGGGCATCGAACAAATTTTCCAAATCTCGCAAAAAGACCGTTTCGTCGTCTTCTTGCCCATGTTCCACAGCTTTACGCTGACCGCCATGGTTTTGCTGCCGATATCTCAAGCCTGCTCGATTATTTTGGTCAAATCCGTCTTCCCGTTCTCCAACGTGTTGAAACAGGTTTTGCTCAAACGCGCTACCATTTTCCTCGGCGTACCGGCCATTTACACTGCCATGAGCAAAGCCAAAATCCCTTGGTATTTCAGATGGTTCAACCGCGTCCGTCTGTTTATCAGCGGCGGGGCACCTCTGGCCGGACAAACCATTGACGACTTCAAAGCCAAATTCCCGCGCGCCAAATTGCTGGAAGGCTACGGCTTGAGCGAATGCTCGCCCGTCGTGGCCGTCAATACGCCCGAACGCCAAAAAACCGCCAGCGTCGGCGTCGCCCTGCCCGGCCTGACCGTGAAAGCCGTCGATGATGAATTGGTCGAAGTGCCGCGCGGCGAAGTGGGCGAACTCATCATCAAAGGCGGTTCGGTTATGCAAGGCTACCTTAATATGCCTGACGCCACAGATGAAACCATCGTCAACGGTTGGCTGAAAACCGGCGATTTCGTCACCATAGACGAAGACGGCTTCATCTTCATCGTCGACCGCAAAAAAGACCTGATTATTTCCAAAGGCCAAAACGTCTATCCGCGCGAAATCGAAGAAGCCATTTACAAACTCGATGCCGTGGAAGCCGCCGCGGTCATCGGTGTGAAAGACCAATACGCCGATGAAGAAATCATTGCCTTTATCCAACTCAAAGAAGGCATGAAACTGGAAGAAGCCGAAGTCCGCAGCCACCTGCGCGGCCTGCTGGCAAACTTTAAAATCCCCAAACAAATCATCTTCCAAGACGAGCTGCCGCGCAATGCCACCGGCAAAGTGTTAAAACGCAAACTCAAAGAACAGTTTCAAGACTAAACCGCTGTTTCAGACGGCCTCTTGATTCATGCAGGCCGTCTGAAAACAATCTGTATTCCACAAACCTTTTCAGACGGCCACGACCATGACGACACCTATACTCGAAATCGAAAACCTAAACGGCTCCTTTCCGAGCAAGCAAGTCCTGCACAATATCAACCTGACCTTGCAACCCGGCCGCAAGCTGGCATTGGTCGGCGAGAGCGGCAGCGGCAAAACCGTATTGTCGCAAGGCATTATGCGCCTCAACCCGATGGTTAGCTTTGAAGGCCGTCTGAAATATTGCGGAACCGACCTGCTGACCCAGTCCGAACGCGCCCTGCAAAAGCTGCGCGGCTGCGAAATCGGCATGGTGTTTCAAGAACCCATGACCGCCCTCAACCCCGTTATGCGCGTCGGCGAACAAATCGCCGAAGTCCTGACCCTGCATTTGGGTTTGGATAAAAAACAGGCATGGGCGCGCGCCATCGAACTCCTAGATGAAACCGGCATCCACCAGCCCGAGCAAAAAGCCCAGGCTTATCCGTTCCAACTTTCCGGCGGCCAACGCCAGCGGGCCATGATTGCCATGGCCGTATCCGCCCAACCCAAGCTCCTGATTGCCGACGAACCGACCACCGCATTAGACGTTGCCGTCCAAGCCCAAATTCTCGACCTGCTCTCGCGCCTGCAGGAAGACCACGGCATGACCATGCTCTACATTACGCACGACTTAAACCTCGTGCGCCGTTTTGCCGACGACATCGCCGTTATGCGTAACGGCCGCATCCTTGAAACCGGCAAAGCAGCCGAAGTCTTCGCCAATCCGCAACACGAATACACCAAAATGCTGCTCAATGCCGGCACAACACGCCGCGTCGCCCCCTTGCCTGAAAACCCGGCCACCGTACTTAAGGCCGAACACGTCGCCTTTTCCGTCAAAGAATCGGACGGTTGGTTTAAAAAACGCGACAAAACCATCCTCAACCCCATTTCTTTCGACCTCAAATCTGGCGAAACCTTAGGCATCATCGGCGAAAGCGGCAGCGGCAAAACCACACTGGCCAAAGCCGTTATGCACCTTATCGACTCCGAAGGCAGCCTACACATCAACGGCGAGCCATGGAAACGCGAATTGAGGCGCAAAATCCAAATGGTGTTCCAAGACCCGTTCGGCGCATTCAATCCGCGCATGAATGTCTTTGATACCGTTTCCGAAGCCTTACGCGTGCACGAACCTGAAATGCCGCGCGAAGAAATGCGCCGCCGCGTCGAAGAAGTCCTCAAACAAGTCGGTCTGCCCGAAGACGCACTCGAACGCTATCCGCACGCATTCTCCGGCGGCCAGCGCCAACGCCTCGCCATCGCCCGCGCCATCATTGTCCGCCCGAAAATCCTCGTATTGGACGAACCAACCAGCGCGCTCGATGTCCAATGGCAACAACAAATCCTTGAATTGCTCAGCGGCCTGCAAAAAGAATACGGCCTCGCCTTCATCATCATCAGCCACGACCTTGCGGTTATCCGCGCTATCTCCCACCGCGTGATGGTATTGAAAGACGGCAAAATCGTTGAAGAAGGCGAATGTGAAAACGTATTTGCCAATCCAAGCAGCGACTACACGCGCCATTTGATTGCACACTCCGGCCACATGGTTCAAGAGACCGTCTGAATCTTTAAAGATTACGATAGGCGCATTTCAAAAAAACTATTACCGGGCGACGGCACTTGAAATTTTCCCTGTCTGCCACTATTCTGAACAACATATTTATTAATCCCGATTCAAAAGGAAACAAACATGAGCAGCGAATTGATTATCCACGCCAGCGATGCCAGCTTCGAACAAGACGTTTTGAAATCCGACGTACCTGTATTGCTGGACTTCTGGGCACCATGGTGCGGCCCTTGCAAAATGATTGCCCCAATCTTGGACGACATCGCCTCCGAGTTCCAAGGTCGTCTGAAAGTCGTTAAAATCAACATCGACGACAATGAAGCCACTCCTGCCAAATTCGGCGTTCGCGGCATCCCTACCCTGATGGTGTTCAAAAACGGCGAAAACGTTGCCACTAAAGTCGGCGCATTGGCTAAAGGCCAACTGACTGCATTCGTTGAAGCCTCTATCGCTTAAGGCTTTAAAGCATATAAAAAGGCCGTCTGAAAACAATTTTCAGACGGCCTTTTTTGTATTCATTAAGCAGCCAATGGTTTCAAAATCAGGCTGGCATTTTCAGCCTTCACTTTAAACAGCAAATCAATATTCGGATGCTTACCCGGATTGGCTTCGGCATCGGCAACATGCTCGGCAAACCATGCCAGACCGCGTTCTGCCGCCGCTGCGTCAAGTTTACCGTCAAACTCTTGCGCCAAAGCATGGTAAAGCTTGAGCGAGCCTTGTTTGCCGGGTGCATTGGGAATGTGATGAACCACATTGCCCTCTTTATCGAGAATATCCAAGCCGCTCAAATGATTGATGGCAGGCATGGTGGCCAGATTATCTTGGAAGCTCATGATTGTCCTTTCTGATGTGGGTTTTAAAGCAAACCATATAACAAGGCCGTCTGAAAGTTTAGGTTTGACACTTTTCAGACGGCCTTAAACATTTCAATTAACGTGTACCGAAAATCTTATCGCCGGCATCGCCCAAGCCTGGAATGATGTAGCCGTGTTCGTTCAAGTGGCTGTCGAGCGCGGCAGTGTAGATGGTTACATCAGGATGCGCCTCGTTGACGGCTTTCACGCCTTCCGGCGCAGCAACCAATACCAATGCTTTGATGTTGCGGCAACCTTTGGCTTTCAAAAGGTCGATGGTGGCAACCATAGAGCCGCCGGTCGCCAACATTGGGTCGATAATCAGCGCGGGACGTTCGTCCATGCTGTCGACAAATTTTTCAAAATAAGAAACCGGTTTCAAAGTTTCTTCATCGCGCTGCAAGCCGACAACGCTGATTTTGGCAGTCGGAATCAGGTCGAGTACGCCGTCGAGCATACCCAAACCGGCACGCAAAATCGGGACGACGGTCAGCGTTTTGCCTTTGATGCGGTCGCCTTCGATAGAGCCGCACCAGCCGTCAATAATGTATTTTTCAATTTCAAAGTCACGGCTGGCTTCATATGCCATCAGACGTGCCAACTCGGTGGTAAGCGTGCGGAATTTGTAAGTGCTGCAATCCGCTTCACGCATCAGCGTGAGTTTGTGGCGGACTAAAGGGTGGTTGATAACGGTAACGTTCATGTTGATTTTCCGAATTGCGTTGATGGAGGGGGATTATACTTTTTTTCGCATGGCGCGCAAAGTGCGTATTCATGCGAAAGGCCGTCTGAATCAGGGTTTCAGACGGCCTTTGTCAACAATTTTACATTACGGAATATTGCAGATGATTAAGCTTTCAGCAATTCTTGCAGTTCGCCGGCTTCATACATTTCCATCAAAATGTCGGAGCCGCCGACAAATTCGCCGTTAACGTACAGTTGAGGAATGGTCGGCCAGTCGCTGTATTCTTTAATGCCTTGGCGTACGGCATCGTTTTCCAATACGTTGACGGTTACATAGTCGGTGCAACCTGCCGCATTCAGGATTTGTACGGCACGGGAAGAGAAGCCGCATTGCGGGAATTGCTTCGTGCCTTTCATGAACAATACGACGCGGTGGGTGGTAACGACTTCTTTGATTTGATCGTGGATAGAGGACATGGTGTGTTCCTTTTTACTAAATCGGTTGTTCGGGAAAAATCAAATTTCCCGCCATTATACGCAAATTGATGAAGTTGAGGGGCGTTTATCAACGTCGGATCTGACCGTTGCCGTTGATGTAGAACTTGGTCGAAGTCAGCGCTTCCAAACCCATCGGGCCGCGGGCGTGCATTTTTTGGGTGGAAATACCGATTTCCGCGCCCAATCCGAAAACAAAGCCGTCGGTAAACCGAGTAGACGCATTGACATAAACCGCCGCCGCATCAATGCTTTCTTGGAAAAACTCGGCATGGGCAATGCTTTGGGTCACAATCGCTTCCGAGTGATGCGTCGTATGGCCATTAATCCAATCGACGGCTTCTTCCACTGATTTTACCGTTTTGACCGACATAATATAGTCAAGAAACTCGGTACTGTAATCTTCCTCGGTTGCCAAAACAGCATTTTTAAACATACGCAATGCTTCCTGATCGGCTCTAAATTCGACCGGATGCATTTTGGCAACGGCTTCTTCCAGTTTGGGCAAAAACGCTTCTGCTATCTTTTCGTGGACAACCAAAGATTCAGCGGCATTGCACACGCTCGGACGCTGCGTTTTGGCGTTCACGACGATATCGACCGCCATCTCCAAATCGGCACTGTCGTCCACATAAATATGGCAATTACCGACTCCGGTTTCAATGACAGGAACTTTCGATTTCTCTTTCACCGTCTGAATCAAGCGCGCGCCGCCACGCGGAATCAGCACATCAATATAATCGACCGCCTGCATCAATTCCTCGGCAGCAACATGACTGGTATCTTCGACCAGCTGCACTACATCGGCATCCATTCCCGCTTTTATCAAAGTCTGCCTAATGACGGCAATCAATGCAGTATTGGAATGGATGGCATCGCGACCGCCGCGCAAAATAATGGCATTGCCGGTTTTAAAGGCCAGAGAAAACGCATCGACCGAAACATTTGGGCGGCTTTCAAAAATCATGGCAACCACGCCCAAAGGCACGCGTTTTTGAACAATCTTCAAACCGTCCAGATTGGTATAGCCGCGGACAACCTGCCCAATCGGGTCCTGCAAATCGGCAACCTGCCCAACGCCTTCCGCAATGCCTTTGATGCGTTCGTGATTCAAGCGCAGCCTGTCGAGCATAATGTCCGAAATGCCGTTTTCTTTTGCAGCAGCCAAATCGCGGGCATTTTCTGCCAAAATCATCTCAGCCTGTTCAACCAAAGCCGTTGCAACCTGACGCAGCAGATTGTTTTTTTCCAAGCTTCCCAAGCTGATTAACGTTTTACTGGCTTTTTGGGCATTCTTGCCCAACTGTTCGATATAGTTCATCCAACCTCCCTATTTCTCTTGTGCAAACCACGTTCCGATAGGCGCGCCATCTAAAACCTGAAGAATATCGCGCGGATTAGCGCTGTTCATCAACACCATCTGGCCGTGATGTTCAAACATCATCTGCGCGCTCTTAATCTTACTGAGCATGCCGCCCGTACCAAACTTACTGCCCGAGCCGCCGGCAGAAGCAATAATTTCTTCGGTAATATCGGCAACATGGCTGCGCAGCTTGGCATCGGCGTGAACGGCCGGATTTTTATCAAACAAACCGTCGATATCGGACAACATAATCAACAAATCGGCTTTAACGATTTTCGCCACGACTGCCGACAAACGGTCGTTATCGCCAAATTTGGTGGCATGGTCCATCTCGTCCACGCTGACCGCATCATTCTCATTGACAATAGGGATGACGCCGATGGAAAGCAGGGATTCAAAAGCATTGGTAACGTTTGCCAAACTTTCCGGATATTCGACCACATCGCGCGTCAGCAGGATTTGCGATACCGTCATCCGATAATGGGAAAAAATCTGCGAGTAAAGGCTCATCATGGCCACTTGGCCGACGCTGGAAACAGCCTGCTGCTGCGCCATTTCCACCGGACGTTTTTCCATGTTAAGGACATTCAGCCCAAAGCCCATCGCGCCGGAAGACACCAGCACAATTTCCTTGCCCTTTCCGACCAAGCTGGAAATGACAAAGGCCAGTTGGTCGATTTTTGCCAAATTGATTTTACCGTTTGGCAACACCAAAGAACTGGTTCCAATCTTAATGACAATGCGTTTTACTGCTTCAAAATCTCGTTTCATTATTCTCCTCTGCTTTCTATTTTTATGATTGCAAGCGGCATTATTTCAGCCAAACGTATCTACATCATAACTGCGAAGCAATAGAAAATACAGACAAAATTAAAAGTGCCTCCTTCAAAAGCCATATTTTCAGCTCTTATCCGAATCCATTAACAACAAAACAAAAGGCCGTCTGAAACCCTATTTCAGGTTTCAGACGGCCTTTTACCAATTATTGAAACTCTAGTCTGCAAAGATAAATACAGACTGTTCCCTACAAACGCTTATTGATGGTCGGAAATAATTTTCAACATTTGCGCCAATACTTTAGGATTGGCCGCAACGATGTCGCCGCTTTCCAACCAGCCTTCATTGCCGGACATATCGGTAACGATACCGCCTGCTTCTTGGACAATCAATGCACCGGCGGCAATATCCCAAGGTTTGAGGTTGAACTCGAAGAAACCGTCCAAACGGCCTGCCGCAACGGCACACAAATCCAAAGAAGCCGCGCCTTCACGACGGCCGCCGGCGGTTTTGGCCAAGAAATCTTTCAAAATCGCCAGATACTTGTCCATCATGCTTTGATCGACAACAGGGAAGCCGGTGCCGATCAGGCAGCGGTTCAATTCGATGCGGTTGGAGACACGGATGCGGCGGTCGTTGAGCAACGCGCCTTTGCCGCGGGAAGCCATGTATACGTCGTTGCGCTCAGGTGCGTACACCAAAGCTTCTTGCAACACGCCTTTGTTCAGGAGTGCCATAGAGATGGCGTATTGAGGATGGCCGTGGAGGAAGTTGGTTGTGCCGTCGAGCGGGTCGATAATCCATTCGTACTCGGCGGTGGCTTTACCGTGGGAGCCGCCTTCTTCGCAAGTGATTTTGTGATGCGGATAGGCTTCTTTGAGCGCTTCCACCAAAATCATTTCGGAGCTGCGGTCAACATCGGAAACGAAGTCGTTGAATGCTTTGCTGTCTACTTTGACGGCATCCAGATTGCCGGCGGCGCGAATCATCATTTGCCCTGCTTTACGGGCGGCTTTGAAAGCGGTATTTAAAAACGGATTCATGGTTTTCTTCCTAATTCAGGTAAAATACGCCCTAATGCGCCGAACAAGGCACACAAGAGGCTGTTAATCGTTTCCGATGCTGTTAAAGAACATTTCAGACGGCATGGAAAAAGGCCGTCTGAAAACAAAAAGATGGCGCATTATACCTGATTCCCGTACAAACAGAAAACAAAACATGACTTCCGAAAAACCCGCCCTGCCCGCTTATCTGGACAACATCCGCATCATCCTCACGCGCACCAGCCATCCTTCCAATATCGGCTCCGCCGCGCGCGCCATGAAAACAATGGGCCTGAACAAACTGACCATCGTCACCCCCAATCTGATGGCAACACCGATGACGGAAAATCCGCCCGTGTTCGACCCGGATCATCCGCAATCGTTTAAATTACCGGAAGAAAGTTTCATCCTCGCTTCCGGCGCGGCAGACGTTTTGGAAAATGCCACCATTGCCGCCTCTTTGGACGAAGCCCTTGCCGACACCACTATCGCCTGCGCCCTGACCAGCCGCCGCCGCGAAATCACTGCGCCGCTGCAAACCCCGCGCGAGTTAGTACCCGAATTACTGCAGGCCGCCAACCGTGGCGAGAAAGTGGCGCTGGTCTTCGGCAACGAGACTTTCGGCTTGAACATCGAAGAAGTCCAAGCCTGCAACCGACTGATGACCATCAACGGCAATCCCGACTATTTCTCGCTCAACCTCGCCCAAGCAGTGCAGGTCGTGTGCTACGAAATCTTCAGTCAAACCGATTCGCCCATGACTCACCTGCAACAGGAAGACCATGCCGCAACCCACGAGCAAATCAAAGGCATGGTCGCCCACATGGAAAGCGTGATGACCGACATCGGCTTTTTCAACCGCCGCAACGGCGAGCGCCTGATGCGCCGCATGCAGAGCCTGTTCGGCCGCGCCAACACGCAAACCGAAGACATCGACATCCTGCGCGGTTTTTTCAATACTGTCAGCCACCGTATCCATAAAAAAGACTGATTAAGGCCGTCTGAAAACATTATAAGCTTTTCAGACGGCATGACTGATATTCGGATAAGCATGAATTACGCCCTAGACGCATTATGGTGGAAACTCACCAGCCAACCCGTCCGTGACCTCGCCTCGCTGCTGACTGCGCCGCCTTTGTGGCAAAGCGGTTGCGAATTGAGCGTGCGCGAACTATTGGGGGAACACGGTTTCCGCTATCTTTTAGCATTGGACGCCGATCCCGCTCCGCTGACGGATTACCTTGCCCAACGCGCCCCGTTCGGTCACCGTCTCGGCATTTACGCCGAAGAACTGTTGGCTTTTTGGTTTGCCAACGCGCCGCACGCCAAACTGCACGCATACAATCTGCCCGTTTTTTCAGACGGCCAAACTTTAGGCGCCGCGGATTTTGTCGTTTCCCTCAACCAACAGCCCTACCATATCGAGCTGGCGTGTAAATACTACGGCGGAGACCAAGTGCAAAACCTGCGCGGCCTCAATACTAAAGACACGCTGCCGGACAAAGCCGCCAAACTGGTGCAGCAATCCCAGCTGCTGCATACGCCGCAAGGCAAAGCAACCTTAGCCGCACAAGACCTGCCGGAAAATCCGCTTCCTGCTTCCATCGTGCGCGGCATCGGCTTTTTTCCACAAGGTTTCCATGCTTTTGAGCCACCGCTTAATCCATACGGCTGGCGCGGCGTCTATATTCAAGATTGGGCGGAATACGGGTTTGAACGCCAAGAAGCGCGCTACCACCTGCTCGACCGCATGGCCTATCTTGCACCTGCGCGTGTTGCCGAAACCGAAACATTGAATGAAACCGAAATCCGCCGTATCGACCAAGGCTTGATTGCCGTTTTGGAATTACGGCCGGACGGCTTTTGGCACGAAATCGAACGCATTATGAAGGCCGTCTGAAACCCTTTACTAACTTTAAGAGAAACCCATTACATCATGAACGCCGCACAACTCGACCACACCGCCAAAGTTTTGGCTGAAATGCTGACTTTCAAACAGCCTTCCGATGCCGTCCTCTCCGCCTATTTCCGCGAACACAAAAAACTCGGCCGCCAAGACCGCCACGAAATCGCCGAAACTGCCTTTGCCGCGCTGCGCCACTATCAAAAAATCAGCACCGCCCTGCGCCGTCCGCACGCGCAGCCGCGTAAAGCCGCTCTCGCCGCACTGGTTCTCGGCAGAAGTACCAATATCAGCCAAATCAAAGACCTGCTTGATGAAGAAGAAACAGCGTTCCTCGGCAATTTGAAAGCCCGTAAAACCGAGTTTTCAGACGGCCTGAATACCGCCGCAGAATTGCCGCAATGGCTGGTGGAACAACTGCAACAGCATTGGAGCGAAGAAGAAATCCTTGCCTTCGGCCGCAGCATCAACCAACCTGCCCCGCTCGACATCCGCGTCAATACTTTGAAAGGCAAACGAGATAAAGTGCTGCCGCTGTTACAAGCCGAAAGTGCCGATGCAGAGGCAACGCCTTATTCGCCTTGGGGCATCCGCCTGAAAAACAAAATCGCGCTTAACAAACACGAATTGTTTTTAGACGGCACACTGGAAGTCCAAGACGAAGGCAGCCAGCTGCTTGCCTTATTGGTGGGCGCAAAACGCGGCGAAATCATTGTCGATTTCTGTGCCGGCGCCGGCGGTAAAACCTTGGCTGTCGGCGCGCAAATGGCCAACAAAGGCAGAATCTACGCCTTCGACATCGCCGAAAAACGCCTTGCCAACCTCAAACCGCGCATGACCCGTGCCGGACTGACCAACATCCACCCCGAACGCATCAGCAGCGAACACGATACCCGTATCGCCCGACTGGCAGGCAAAGCTGACCGTGTGTTGGTGGACGCGCCCTGCTCCGGTTTGGGTACTTTACGCCGCAATCCCGACCTCAAATACCGCCAATCCGCCGAAACAGTGGCCAACCTTTTGGAACAGCAACACAGCATCCTCAATGCCGCCTCCAAACTGGTAAAACCTCAAGGCCGCTTGGTGTACGCCACCTGCAGCGTATTGCCGGAAGAAAACGAGCAGCAGGTCGAACGTTTCCTGTCCGAACATCCCGAATTTGAACTCGTCAACTGCGCCGAACTGCTGCAAAACCTGAAGGTTGATTTGGATACCGGAAAATACCTGCGCCTTAACTCCGGAGAACACCAAACCGACGGCTTCTTTGCCGCCGTATTGCAACGTAAGGATTAAGGTTGAAAAAGGCCGTCTGAAATCCTTTCAGACGGCCTTTTTCATAGATTTTTTTCATTAAAATCATTAGATACGATAGTCGCGCTCTGCAATAATATACTTTAAGGCATGTATCTCGACCTTTCATCAGAATATTGTGAAAAGGTGGAAAAAATGCTTTATGCTTTGTAAATGTATGTGTTCTCGTTCAAAATTCGCTGCCTCAAGCGATACCCGATACGGACAACGATAATATATAAATCATTTGGTTAAAAATCATGTCGCATATTTATTCTTCCCCCACAAAGCCCCGTTTATTGTCATCGGCCGTTGCCGTTGCCTGCTGTCTGCTGCCGTTTCAGACGGCCTCTGCATACAGCCTGCAAGACATCCTCAGGGATGCTTTAATCAGCGACCCGATTGTGCGTGAAGCCAAGGCTACCCAAGAAGCGGCGCAAAGCACAACCAAAGCCACGCGTGCGCGCCATTACCCCGTTGTTACCCTGACCGGCACCAAAGTACTGGCACAACACAATAAATACACCAGCAACGATATGGAAGACGGCGTCGGCGTACGCGGCAGCCTGAACATCTATTCATGGGGCGCGATTGAAGCCGCCGTCCGCCGCGACCGCAGCCGCGAAGAATACTATCAACACAAATACACCGAAAGCCAAGAGCAGCTGGGAAGCGATATCGGCCGCCTCTATCTGAGCGCATTGCGTGCAAAAGAAACCCTGATCCTCAACGAGCAGACTTTGGCGCGCCACAACAACCTCTTAAAAGACTTAAATACCATCGTCAAATATGATGCCGGCCGCCGTTCCGAGTTGATTGAAGCGCGCGCGCGCCAACTACAAGTGGCCAACATCATTGCCCAACAACGCCGCACCATGGATTTGGCGCTGAGCCGCCTATCCCGCTACACCTCGCGCCAACTGACTGCCAACGATTTGGAAGATCCGTTTAAAAACGACACGGCAAAATCCATCAGTGAACGCTTCAGCAGCCCCAACCGCAACAATAATCCGTCCTATCAGGCGCAGTTGGCCGAACGCGACAGCGTCCGTGCCGATTTGGACGCCTCCAAAGCCGAACGCCTGCCTGCCCTCAATTTGGAAGGCAGTGCAACGCGCAACACCAAACAGCTTTATTTAAACGTTGCATGGAATGTGCTGGATATTGCCGCCCGACACAATGTAGAACGCAATGCCAAATCATTGATTGCCGCAGAAGCCAAGTCCGAACAAATCCTGCGCGACATGAACGAACGCATCCAAACGTCGGCCATCGATATGCAGGAAAGCGAGCAGCGTGCCGCGCTGACGGCGCAACACATCGCCGCCCAGAAAGAAGTCATCAAAGTGTACGAATTGCAGTTTAAAATCGCCCGGCGCACACTGACCGACGTTTTAAGCGCATACAGCGAGTTATCCTCCATCGAACAGGATTATGTTGCCGCACGCAACGATTTCCGCGATGCGGCGCTCGACTATTTAAATACCCAGGCCAAAATCTCCGCTTGGGTCGGTTTGGCGCAAAAATAAAGCCATATCCGCCGGTTAAACCAAAAACATTACGCGAAAAAATATGAAAGCCATCATTGAACACATCGTTTTAGTGACCCGCCTTTTGGGTGCGCCCGTATCCGAAGCCGCTTTGTCCGCCGAAGTTGTGCGCGACAAAAAGCTCAAGGTCAACTATCACTCGCTGGTCGAAGTCCTGCGCAGCCACGGCTTTGAAAACACCTTGTCCAAACGCAATCTGGAAGACATTCCCTCGCTTGCCGTGCCGGTCATGATTATCCTGCACAACGAAGAGGCCGCGGTCATTACCAAAATCGAAGGCTCCGGCCAAGAGCGCAAATACCATATCCGCCAGGTTGACGGTTTGGAACAGGAACTCAGCCACGAGCAGCTTTCCGGCCTGTATTTAGGCTACTGCTGGTTTATCAAACCCAAAATGGCTACCGATATGCGCTCGGAGCTGCCTGAATACCATTTGCCCAAAGCATGGTTTTGGAAAGTCATTTGGCGTTTCCGCAGCTACTACTACCAAGTCATCTTGGCCACCATCATCATTAACTTCCTTGCGCTCGTCAGCTCTCTGTATGTGATGAACGTGTACGACCGCGTGATTCCCAACCAAGCCTATGAAACCTTGTGGGTATTGAGCATCGGCGTAGTCTTGGCGATTTTGTTTGAGTTTGCCGCCAAGATGATCCGCGGCCACTTGACCGATATTGCCGGTAAAAAAGCCGACCTGATCATCAGCTCCGCCCTGTTTCGCCGCGTGATGGCATTGCGTCTGGCAGACCGTCCTGCTTCTTCCGGTTCATACGCCAGCAACCTGCGCGAATTTGAAGCCGTGCGCGAGTTCATGACCAGTGCCAGCTTGTTGACTATTGTCGATTTGCCTTTCCTGTTGCTGTTTATCTTCGTGATTTCCATGGTCGGCGGCAAATTGGCACTCGTTCCCCTGACCATCATTCCGATTGTCGTAATTGTCGGTTTTGTCGTACAACGCCCGCTCTCGCGCCACATCAACGAATCGATGAAAGAAGGTTCGCAACGCTCCGGTCTTGCCGTTGAAGCCATCGAAGGCATCGAAACCCTGAAAACCAACAACGCCACATCTTGGGCACAACAACGTTGGGATGAATACACCGCCAAAACTTCCGCTTCTTCCATCAAAGTCAAAGACACCAGTAACTTCATGGTCAACTTCGCCGTTGCCATGCAGCAGCTCAATACCGTCTTCTTGGTCGTCGTCGGCACCTATCTGATTCATGCCGACAACCATGCAGAACGCATCACCATGGGTGCATTGATTGCCTCCGTGATTCTGTCCGGCCGCGCTTTGGCGCCGTTGGCACAAATCGCCGGTTTGGCCACCCGCTTCCAACAAGCCAAACTTGCCCTCAAAGGCGTAAACGACATCGTTAACCGCCCTATCGAGCGCAATCCGGAACGCAAATACATTACTTTGGACAACGTTCAAGGCAATATTACCTTTGAAAACGTATCGTTCAAATATCAAGCCGACAACAACAGCGCCGTCGAAGATTTGCGCCTGACCATCAAACCGGGTGAAAAAGTCGGTATTTTGGGCCGTATCGGCAGCGGTAAAAGCACCATGCTCAAACTGGCCAGCGGCCTGTACGATACCGAAAAAGGCAACGTTACCCTTGACGGCGTCGATATGCGCCAGCTTGACCCCAACTTCCTGCGCGACCAAGTCCTACTGTTGAGCCAATCGCCACGCCTGTTCCTCGGCACATTGCGCGAAAACATGGACTTGGCGCGTACCGGCAGTTATTCTACCGACCAAGACCTGCTGATTGCGCTCAACCGCTTCGGCCTCGACAAAATCATCCGCAACCATCCGCGCGGTTTGGATATGCCTCTGGGTGAAGACGGCTTGGGCTTGTCCGGTGGTCAAAAACAAATCATCGCTCTGGCACGCATGACCTTGCGCAACCCGAAAGTCGTCCTGCTGGACGAACCAACCACCAGCCTGGACCAGGCTACCGAACGCATGGCGCTCAATGCCATTGCCCAATGGGGCCGCAACCGCACCATGCTTTTGGTAACCCACCGTCCGCAAGTGCTGCAAATCGTCAACCGCATCATTGTGATGGACAATGGTAAAGTCGTGATGGACGGCCCGCGTGACCTAGTATTGCAAAAACTCATGCAAAACGAACAGTCCAAAGCAGCCAACGTCAAACAACAACAGCAACAAGCTGCTGCAGTCAAACAGCAGCAACAACAAGCTGCCTCAGCCCCTCAATCGGCAGCACAATAAAGCAAAAGGCCGTCTGAAAACCTACTTACTCTTTCAGACGGCCTGCCCTAATGGTTAAAATCCACCAAACACAATAAAGATACACGATTATGAGCCGCGAAAACAACGTCAAATCCAAAGACCTACACCTCATCAACGACCTCAATGCCGCCCTTCAAAAAGAAAAACACAGCGGCCAATTTTGGGTCATCATCCTATTCTTCCTTTTCCTGGTTGTCTTCGTCGTCTGGGCATACAACAGTCCTGTCGAAGAAGTGACCCGCGGCAACGGCAATATCATTCCCAGCAGCCGTGAGCAAGTAATTCAAAGCCTCGACCCCGGCATCGTAACCGAAATCATGGTTAAAGAAGGCGATATGGTCGAGAAAGATCAGATTCTGATGAAACTCGACGACACGCGCAGCTCCGCCGTTTTGCGAGAAAGCGAAGCCAAAGTCGAAAACCTCGAAGCTACTGTTGCACGCCTTAAAGCCGAAGCCTACGGCACCAAGCTCTCCTTCCCTGACAGCGTGGGTCCCGAGCTTCGCCGTCGCGAAATTGCCGCCTACAAAGCACGCCGTCAAGCCATGACCGACGCCGTCAGCGGCCTCTCCCAAAGCAAGGCTGCGCTTGACCGCGAAATCGCCATTACCGCACCTATGGTTGCCGAAGGCGTGGTTTCCGAAGTCGAACTTTTAAGAATGCGCCGTGAGTCTGCCGACTTGGCCACCCAAATTTCCGAACGCCGCAACCGCTACAAAGCCGATGCCAACAACGAACTCTTGCAAGCCGAATCCGAGCTGGCGCAATCCAAAGAAAACGTTGCCATGCGTGCCGACCCGGTTGAACGCTCGCAAATCCGCGCACCTATGCGCGGTATTGTCAAAGGCATAAAAGTCACCACCATCGGCGGCGTTGTGAACGCAGGCGAAGACATCATGCAAATTGTCCCCGTTGACGACAAACTGCTGGTCGAAGCCTATATTCGTCCGCAAGACATCGCCTTTATCCGCGCAGGCCAACCTGCATTGGTTAAAGTCAGCGCATACGACTACTCCATCTACGGCGGTTTGGAAGGCAAAGTTACCCTCGTCGGCGCCGATACCGTCAGCAATTCCATGCAAAACCGTGCCAACGACCTGAAACTCGACCCGAACCAAGTCTATTACCGTGTTCTCGTCCAAACCGAAAACAACTCCCTGAAAGACAAAAACGGCAAACCTATGCCGATTATTCCGGGCATGGTTGCAACGGTGGACATCAAAACCGGCGAAAAAACCATCTTCCAATACCTGATCAAACCGATTACGCGTATGAAACAAGCGTTGAGCGAACGCTAATCGATAAAACGATAAAAGGCCGTCTGAACGTTTTCAGACGGCCTTTAGTTTATGTTTTAAATACCTCCTTATCCGGCAGATAAATTATTTCTCCTTAAACGTAGCTCCGACAAACGTTCTTTTCGGATTGCCGCGCTCTACTTGATAGAGTTGCGCGTGCTGATCCTGCGAAAAATTTCCTGCTTGTCCGGCATGATGCTCCGCCAGCTTTTGCGCCAATAACATTACCGCCAATTTTTTATTGGCATGCTGGCTGCGTTCGCTCTCGACCCGCACGGAAATGCCGCTTTCTTTATGGGTAGCGCGGACGGCACTTTCGGTTTTATTGACATGTTGTCCACCCTTGCCACCTGAGTGGCAGGTTTGAAACTCGATTCCGTCTTCAGACGGCATTTCATACGTCTGCGGCATATCGGGCAAGCAGAAAACGCCTATATACCAATTTTTGCGTGGATGTTTCGGGCGGACAGGGCTGGGGCATATCCATTGGAGCGTCCCCTGCCAAGTTTGCGCTAGGCTTTCGGCTTTCTGCCCTTCCAACTTGAGCGTCGCCGACAAAATGCCGTGCTTATCGGCGGTTTCGGTAACAAGTTCGGCATCAATGCCTTTTGCTTGGGCTTCGGCAAGCAGCTTGCCCAAGACGAAACGGACAAATATACGGCACTCTGCCGGCCCTTGCGCGGTGGAAATTTGCAGATAAATCAATGGTGTATTCTGTTTCATCTTTACGCTCCACACTCGCCGCCGGTTTTATAAGTCAAAACAGGCTTAAACCGTGCGACCAATTCAATCAAACCTACATTTTTCATAGCAGCAATAACGCTGTCGATGCTTTTATAAGCCTGCGGCGCTTCTTCAAAAATCAAGGCCTTATCCTGACAAACGACTACGCTGCCGAATTCGGTCTGGCGCAGGCTGTCGGCAGTGTATTTGTGCGACAGCCTGCCTTTGCATTCGCCGCGCTGCCACTTCCGACCTGCGCCGTGAGCCAAGGTATTCAACGAAATTTGGCAATCTTCGGCAGGTCGGACCAGATAGCTGTAATCGCCGCGCGAGCCGGGTATCATGACCAAGCCTTTATCGGTGGGCGTTGCGCCTTTTCGGTGCAGCCAACCGATTGTGCCGTCAATCTCGGTTTGCTCCAAAAAATTATGGTGGACATCAAGCAGGCATGTTCCTTCTGCGCGCCAACGGTCGAGCATTCTGACCGCAATCAAACGGCGGTTAAGGCTGGCAAATTCAAGGGCTATTTGGTGTTCGGCAAGATAGGCCGCCGCCGCTTCGCCCTCTTCCGCCAAACCTTGATGTCCAAAGGCAGCAATATGACGTTGCAAAATCTGCTGGCCCAATCCGCGCGAACCGCTATGCACCAACAGTTGCAGATGGTTTTCATCAAAATCGGGCGGAAGCAGATCTGCGCGATAAACGGTGTCAACGGTTTGCAACTCGGCAAAATGGTTGCCGCCGCCAATCGTACCCACGGCAAGGCCGTCTGAAAATTGGCGCATATCGACAGCGTCGCCTAATAAATCGACCTGTTCGTCTTTGTCTAGTGGCGTATCGATGTTACCGAGCTGTTTGGCGAGTTTGGCCGGTTTGAGTTTGGCTGCGCGTAAATCGGTCTGCCAAAACGCCATGCCGCAACCGATATCGTTCCCAATCAGGGCAGGATAAAAATGACGGTCGCTGAAAAATGCCGCGCCAACCGGATAACCGCGCCCTGCGTGTAAATCCGGCATTCCGGCAACGCGCAACATATGCGGTAATCGGGCGGTGGTTTCGAGCTGTACGACAGCGTTGCCTTCAATCCATGTATTTGAATCGGCAATAATTTGAATATGATGGGGATAATTGCCCATGTGTTTATGCTTTCTTTAAAACGGATAGAAACCGTCAACGGCTGACAATAAATATCTACCGTCTGCGAAATGTTCAGACGGCCTGGTTTCTAGCCGATAATCGTAAGGAAAGCAGCCCGAAGCGGGCGACATGGAATGCGAAAAGCGTTATCCGAAAGTCAGACCGACGCTTGGGCTGCAAAGAATGTAATTGAGCAGATTGAAGTATTGCGTGTCATGGCTTGCTCCTTTCTTTGCATGAAAATATTAAAAACGTTCGGATTATAGAGGGTTCATTTCCAATCATACAAACTTACTGACATCAATCTGCCAATAATGTTGCATAAATGGCAACTATTGAGAACATAATTTAGGCCGTCTGAAAACTTTTCAGACGGCCTTTGATACCCAATAATCCTTACAAAACAACGGTTGGATAAGAGCCGACAACTTTCACGAAGGAAGCGCGTTCGCCCAAAAGCTGCAAGGCTTTTTGGACATTTTCATCGCTTTGATGGCCTTCGATATCAATGAAGAACAGGTATTCCCACAAAACCGATTTGCTTGGACGGCTTTCAAATTTGGTCATGGAAATGCCCAACTCGGTGAAAGGTTGCAGCAAAGAAGTAACGGCACCGGCACGGTTGGGTGCGGAGACGACCAAAGAGGTTTTATCGTTGCCGCTGCGGCCGGTTTCTTGATGACCCATCACCAAGAAGCGCGTGGTGTTGTTCGGTTCGTCTTCGATACACTCGGCGGCAAAGCTCAACTGATAAATTTCCGCGGCAATACGTCCGGCAATGGCGGCCACATTCGGGCTGTCAGATTCGGCAACCAGACGCGCTGCTTCTGCATTGCTGGCTACTGCGATACGTTCCGCATTGGGCAGGTTGCGGCCGAGCCAGTCGTTACATTGCGCCAAGGCTTGGGCATGAGCGAAAACTTTGGTAATGCCGCCAATTTCGTGGCTGTCTTTACGCAGCAGGTTGTGATGAATGCGGACAACCACTTCGCCGCAGGCTTTCAACGCAGTTACTGCCAACAAGTCCAAAGTGCGCCCCACTGAGCCTTCGGTCGAATTTTCTACCGGCGCCACCAAATAATCGGCTTGACGCGTTTCAACTTGTTTGAAGCAGTTGTCGATGGTGGTACACGCCATGGTGTGTGCGGCGTGGCCGAAATGTTTGATGGCAGCTTGCTGGGTAAATGTTCCCTTCGGGCCCAAATAGGCAATCGTCAGCGGACGCTCTACCGCCAAACATTCACTCATAATCTCGCGAAACAGCCGGGTGACCGATTCATCCGGCAAAGGGCCGCGGTTCAAATCCTGAATCCGGCGCAAAACGGCCACTTCCCGTTCAGGACGGTACACCGCGCCTGTCCCTTTCAATTCGCCGATAGCATGCGCATGACCGGCGCGCTCGTTGAGCAAACGGAGAATTTCCGCATCGATGCTGTCGATGGCATTGCGGTGCGGCAACAATTGTTCGTCTATGGATAAAGGCATAAGCTGTCTCGCAATTTTGTGAGGGATATTTTCATTTTAACATTAAAGGCCGTCTGAATTCCGTTTTCAGACGGCCTCAACACTATCTTTATCTAACTTTATCGTCTATCAGGTTTGCAAACGCCGCCAATTCCATCATAATTAAGCCTTTTGAACGACAAGGCCTATTCCATGCACTCAAACGGACTGTACACCCGTTTTCTGCCCGATGAAGAAGCAACCCTGCAACTGGGTGAAGAATGGAGCAAGCAACTCTCCACTCCGCTGACCATCTATCTTGAAGGCGGGCTGGGTGCAGGCAAAACCACGCTGACACGCGGGATTTTGCGCGGACTGGGGCATACGGGCGCAGTCAAAAGCCCGACTTACACCATTGTCGAATCTTATCCGCTGGATACATTCACCCTCCACCATTTCGATCTCTACCGCTTTACCATGCCCGAGGAATGGGAAGATGCCGGTTTGGACGAATTGTTTGCGCCCGACAGCGTCTGCCTCATCGAATGGCCGCAGCAAGGCGGGGAATTCACGCCTCCGGCAGACATTACCATTACATTGACGTACACCGATAAGGGCAGAACCTGCACCTTTTCCGCCCACACAAACCAAGGCCGAAAAAGTTTAGAATCATGGTCAAATTAACTAGAAGACACATTCTCCGTCAAGGCACAGGACTATTTCTCACCCTCACGCCCGTTGGTGCCGCATTGGCCAAACCGGCCTCTCCTGCGCAATTCCTTGCCGTCCGCATTTGGCCGGCAAACGCCTACACACGCGTTACCCTTGAGAGCAACCACTCGATGAAATACCAACATTTTATGTTGGACAACCCCAGCCGGTTGGTCGTGGATATTCAAGGTGCGGAAATCAACAGCGTCCTGCAAGGCATTTCCAGCAAAGTGCTGTCTAACGACCCTTTTATCCGCAGCATTCGCGCCGGTCAAAATACGCCCAGCACCGTGCGTATCGTCATCGACCTCAAGCAAAGCACCCATCCGCAAGTCTTCGCACTAGCACCCGTCGGCAACTTCAAAAACCGTCTGGTTATCGACCTCTATCCGCACGGCGCAGATGCCAACGACCCGATGATGGCCTTGCTCAACGGCAATATCCCCAAACAACGTCCGAATACCAATATCGCATACGACACCCCTGCCCCTAAAAGCAATCGCGGCAGCGGCGGCAACCGCCGTCCTGTGATTATGATCGACCCCGGGCATGGCGGCGAAGACCCCGGCGCAATCGGCCCGAGCGGCCTCAAAGAGAAAAACGTCGTACTCTCCATCGCCCGCGAAACCAAAAAACGCCTCGAAGCCTTGGGTTACAACGTATTCATGACGCGCAACGAAGACATCTTTATCCCATTGGGCGTACGCGTTGCCAAAGGCCGTGCACGCAATGCCGACGTATTCGTGTCCATCCACGCCGATGCCTTTACCAGCCCGTCCGCTCGCGGTACCGGCGTGTATATGCTCAATACCAAAGGCGCGACCAGCTCGGCGGCAAAATTCCTTGCCCAAACCCAAAACAACGCCGATGCCATCGGTGGCGTACAAACCAGCGGCAACCCCAATGTCGACAACGCCATTTTAGACATGACCCAAACCGCAACCCTGCGCGACAGCCGCAAGCTCGGCCATTCCGTCTTGACCGAATTAGGCAAGCTCAACCAGTTGCACAAAGGCCGCGTTGACGAGGCCAACTTCGCCGTCCTCCGCGCGCCGGATGTTCCGTCCATTTTGGTGGAAACCGCCTTCCTCTCCAACCCTACCGAAGAGCGGCTGCTCAGCAGCGAATCATTCCGCCAACAATGCGCCCAAGCCATTGCCATCGGTATTCAAAAATACATCAATACTGCCGTTTTACGACGCGGATAATGGCTTGATGAAACAAAGGCCGTCTGAAAATTTTTCAGACGGCCTTATCTTTGCAAGCAATCTATTTAACCGCACTTCCCTACCGCAGCCGGATAGACGGATACCTTCGTCTGCGTCAATGCAAACAAGTTTTCCAACTGCATTTGCACCTGACGGTTGGCATGTTCCAAAATCTCAGCCTTACACGCGCTTTGCAACACCTGCCGTCTCGCCTCTTCCTGCACCGTCTTAAATACCGACTTATCCATAGGCAGCAAATTAAACGATCCGGTCTGAATATCGTACACTTCGATATTTTCCAAATCCACGCTCAAAATTTCCACCGCCGGCAGGCTGATTAAGACTTTGTCATCCACAATATTGACATTGTCCGCGCCTAATTTGTCCAAGTCCAAACCGGCCAACACCTTACCGCGCACAATAAAAATACCGCTTTGCGAATCCTGCCACAGCCTGCGCCAGTCCCCTTTTTTCTCCGTACGGATAATCGTATCGATATAAAACGCCGTACTTTCCAAGCGGTTCATCTGCTTAATCTGCATCAAAACCCCCTCACGGGACAAAACCTGATGTTCTTCGTTCTGACCATGCAGGGCATAAAACCAGCCACCCGCAGCCGTCAGCGCACACAACACCAGCACGGCCAATCCGCGCCCAAACATTTTCATTTCAAACATCCCCCGTTAAAATAATCATCAAAACATTCCCCATATTCTCCCAAAACCATCAATTTCAAGCCATATTCAGGCCGTCTGAAACAATAAATTTCATTACCAAAAAGTAATAAAAAAATCCCTGCAAACAAAGTTTGCCTTTTGGTAAAGACAAGACTACAATCCATTACACACAATTCAACTTCATCCCATCATGAATACCACCGACCTGCGTCGCCACAACCTGCGGCAATGGATAACCCAACACCACAACGGCCAGCAAACCAAGTTTGCCCAAGCCATCGCCATCAACCAAGGCGAGCTGTCCGCCCTGCTGAAAAACAAATCTTTCGGCGAGAAAAAAGCCCGAAAAATCGAGCAGGCAGCCAATATGCCCGACATGTGGCTGGATCAAGACCATCAAGACCGCCACACCCCCACCATCAGCCAAGAAAGAAATACCATGTCCCACATCTCCACCATCCCCGAAATCCTAGCAGACATCAAAGCCGGCAAAATGGTCATCATTACCGATGCCGAAGACCGCGAAAACGAAGGCGACTTGCTGATGGCCGCCCAATTCGTTACCCCCGAAGCCATCAACTTCATGATCAAAAACGCACGCGGCCTGGTCTGCCTGCCGATGGACGGCGAAATGGTCGAAAAACTCGGCCTGCCCATGATGACCCAGAAAAACGGCGCACAATACGGCACCAACTTTACCGTCTCCATCGAAGCCGCCCACGGCATCACCACCGGCATTTCCGCCGCCGACCGCGCCCTGACCATTCAAACCGCCGTTTCCCCATCCGCCAAACCCGAAGACATCGTCCAACCCGGCCACATCTTCCCACTGCGCGCCCAAAAAGGCGGCGTACTCGTTCGCGCCGGACACACCGAAGCCGGTGTCGATCTGGCACAAATGAACGGCCTGATTCCCGCCGCCGTCATCTGCGAAATCATCAACGACGACGGCACCATGGCGCGTATGCCAGAATTGATGAAATTCGCCGAAGAACACAACCTTAAAATCGGCACCATTGCCGACCTCATCGAATACCGCAGCCGCACCGAAAGCCTGCTTGAAGACATGGGCAACGCGCCCGTACAAACCCCGTGGGGCGAGTTCCAACAACACGTTTACGTCGACAAACTCTCCGGCGAAACCCACCTCGCCCTTGTCAAAGGCACACCTTCCGCCGAAGAAGAAACCCTCGTCCGCGTCCACGAACCCTTCAGCGTCATGGACTTTATCCAAACCAACCCGCGCCACTCATGGTCGCTGCCCAAAGCCCTTGAGCGCATCCAACAAGCCGAAAGCGGCGTCGTCATCCTCCTGCACCGCACCGAAGACGGCGCCACCCTGCTCGACCGCACCCTGCCCAAAGGTGCCAACCAAGCCTACAAATGGGACAGCAAAAGCTACGGCATAGGCGCACAAATCCTCGCCGGCCTCAACGTCAAAAAACTGCGCGTCCTCGGCCAGCCGTCATCCTTCACCGGCCTCACCGGCTTCGGCCTCGAAGTTGTCGGCTTTGAAGAAGCTGAAAAATAATCTTGCTTGATTGATACTCAAAGCAAATGAAACAAAAGGCCGTCTGAAAGGTTTCAGACGGCCTTTTAAGTTTGTTATCCAATTCAAAACAGCGAATATAAAAAAGCCGATACACCTTTCCGATGTATCGGCTTTCGCTATCTGCTTAACGCTTAATTTTTGCCGGGCAGTTCTTTTTCGCTCAATGGTTTGATGTACCAAATATCGCGGCAGTAGTCGGCGATAGAGCGGTCGGATGAGAAGAAGCCCATGTTGGCGATGTTGATCAAGGCTGATTTGCGCCATGCGGATACGTTGCGGTAGTGTTCGTCCGCTTTGTATTGCGTGTCGATATAGCTGCGGAAATCGGCCATCAGTTGATAGAAGTCGCCGTATGGTTGCAACACGTCGTTGTAGCGGTTTGGCTCTTCCGGAGAGAAAGTGCCTTGGCTGATTTGGTTGACGACGCGGCGCAGGTCGCTGTCTCGCTCGATATAGCTCAATGGGTCGTAACCGTTGCGGCGGAGTTCTTCGACTTGTTCTACGGTGTTACCGAAGATAAAGCAGTTGTCCGCGCCGACTTTTTCCAAAATTTCGACGTTCGCGCCGTCCAGCGTACCCATGCAGAGCGCGCCGTTGAGGGCGAATTTCATGTTGCTGGTGCCGGATGCCTCAGTACCTGCCAGTGAGATTTGTTCGTGCAAATCGGCGGCAGGGATGATGATTTGGGCAAGGCTGACGCTGTAGTTCGGGATGAACACAACTTTAATCAGGTCGCGGATACGGGTGTCGTTGTTGATGACTTTGGCAACGTCGTTAATCAGTCGGATGATTTTCTTCGCCATGTAATAAGCTGAAGCGGCTTTACCGGCAAAGATGAACACGCGTGGCTGCCAATCGAAATCCGGGTTTTCCAGGATTTTGTTGTAGCGGTCGACGATGTGCATCACGTTCAACGCTTGACGTTTGTACTCGTGGATACGTTTGATTTGGATGTCGAAAAGTGCATCGGTATTGACCTTGATGCCCAGCTCGGTTTCGATGTATTTGGCAAGGCGCTCTTTGGCGGCTTTTTTCACTGCGCCGAACTCTGCCTGTACGGAGGCATCGTCCACTTTGTCGTTGAGCTTGGTCAGATTGTCCAAATGCAGGCGCCAGTCTTCGTTTCCCAGATGTTTGTCCAAGAATTTGGTCAGGCCCGGGTTGGCGATGTTGATCCAGCGGCGCGGTGTTACGCCGTTGGTTACGTTGGTAAAGCGTTCCGGGAATACTTTGGCAAAGTCGGCGAAGATGGATGTGGTCATCAAATCGGAGTGGATTTTGGCCACGCCGTTGACTTTGTGCGAACCGATCACGGCAAGCCATGCCATGCGGACGCGACGGCCGTGGGTTTCGTCAATGATGGATACGCGGCGGACAAAGTCGTCGTCGAAGTTGCCGATGGCACGTAAGGCATTGAGGAAGTAGGCGTTGATTTCAAAGATGATGTCCAAATGGCGCGGCAGCAGACGGCCCATCAGGTCAACCTGCCAGGTTTCCAAGGCTTCGCTCATCAATGTGTGGTTGGTGTAAGAGAAAATCTTACAGCACATATTCCATGCTTCAGTCCATTCGATGCCCTCTTCGTCAATCAGGATGCGCATCAATTCTGGAATGGCAAGCACCGGATGAGTATCGTTCAAGTGGATGGCGACTTCGTCCGCCAACGTGCGGATGCTTGGGAAACGGCATTTGTGGCGTGCAACAATATCTTGAACGGAAGCAGAAACCAAGAAGTATTCTTGCTTCAGGCGCAATTCGCGGCCGGAATCGGTAGAGTCGTTCGGATAGAGGACGCGTGAGATGTTTTCGTCGCTGTTTTGTGCGCGAACAGCAGAGGCATAGTCGCCTCGGTTGAAGTCGGCAAGGTCGAACAGGTTGCCTGCGTGCGCAGTCCACAAGCGTAATGGGTTGGCACATTCGCCGCCATAGCCCGGAATAATTTCATCGTATGCCCAAGCGGAAATTTCTTCGCTCGGCTGCCATTCTTTTTTGTTGCCCAAGTTCAATACTTGGCCGCCGAAACGGACGGAATATTGTTTGTTCGGACGGGCAAACTGCCATGCCAAATCTTGGTCGAGCCACAAATCGGGTTTTTCGACTTGTTGGCCGTCCACGATTTCTTGTTTGAACATACCGTATTGGTAACGGATGCCGTAGCCCATGGCAGGAATGCGCAGGGTTGCCAAAGAGTCAAGGAAGCAGGCGGCCAGACGGCCCAAACCGCCGTTACCCAAACCCGGATCTTCTTCTTGTTCGCAGACATCGGCAAATTCTTTGCCCAGTTGCTTGAAGGCTTCTTCAAACTCGGCATAAACGCCTTCGTTAATCAGCGCATTGACAAACGCACGGCCGAGCAGGAATTCCATAGACAGGTAATAAACCATGCGTTTGCTGTTGTCGATGTGAGCGCGGCGTGTTTTGAGGAAATCCTCGGCAATCAGGTCGCGTGCGGCCAACATGGCGGCGTTGAGCCATTGGTGTGAAGTTGCTTCTTTAGGATCGACGCCCAAGATGAAAATCAACTTGTAAACAATGGACTTGCGGATGGTTTCTGCATCCGGTTTGGGCATAACGTAATCGTAGCCGGAGATGGGGAGTTTTTGCTTAGCCATGGAAGCCTTTCTTTAATTTGAGGCACTTGGACAACGCGCCTGATGGTTTATAGAAACAACGTCATTCAGTTTTCAGACGGCCTGAAGGAGTATAAATGCCGTCTGAAAAATTTATAGGTAGGTTTGTTTCAGGTTTGATACGGATTATAACTGAAAGATTCAACTCCGTATTATTTTTTCCTTATAAAACATTTAATTACAAATTAAACTACTCATCATCTCATCGGCATTTCCATTTATGCCATGCAAGCTTCGGCTCAACGGATACAGACGAAATATCAAAGAGTTAATACAATAACAGCTTGGTTTTTCTTTAATTCGTTTTATGTAAAACCCAAATCCCCATGTGTTCGACAACACATTTTCCAGCCTCTTCGTAATTAAATTTCTCAGATGGTACGCAAGAAATTTCCCAGTTGCCTTGAGGCAGGTTAAATAACTGACGACTACGTTTGGCATTGACCAACAGCAGCCATTCATCGTCCAAAACAACCTGAATCGCCTTGCTGCCTCTGTTGTGCCAACAATATTCGGTCATCTGGCTACCGTCCGCATTGAACCATTGCACACGCTCTTTTTCCCACCAGCAATCATCTGTCAGCAGCTTGATTTGGCTGCGGACGCGTATCAGCGCTTGAGTGTAATTTTGCAACTCATGAGGCTCATTTTGCCAATTCAACCATGTAATCGGATTATCTTGGCAGTAGCTGTTGTTGTTGCCTTGCTGACTGTTGCCGAACTCATCGCCCGCCAAAAGCATGGGCGTACCGTTGGATAAAAATAAGGAGGCAAGCAACGCTTTGGAGGTGTATTCACGATTTTGCAAAACCTCTTCATCATCGGTTTCGCCTTCTACGCCGTGGTTGTAGCTGATGTTTTCATTATGCCCGTCGCGGTTGTTTTCGCCGTTGGCTTCGTTGTGTTTTTCGTTGTAGCTGACCAAATCGCGCAAAGTGAAGCCGTCGTGTGCGGTAATGAAGTTGATGCTGGCGGACGGGTGGCGGCCGCTGTGGTTGAAAATATCGGACGACCCGGCCAAGCGTTCGGCAAATGCGCCCAAATTGCCGCTTTCCCATGACCAAAACGCGCGCATATCATCGCGGAAACGGCCGTTCCATTCGGCAAAAGGTTGCGGGAAATTGCCCAAGTGATAACCGCCCTCGCCGATGTCCCATGCTTCGACAATCAGCTTCAAACCGGCCAAAACCGGGTCTTGATACAGGACTTGGAAAAAACGGCCGTACGATTGGAAATCGGGTTCGCGTCCCAATACGGTTCCCAAATCGAAACGGAAGCCGTCGACATGAAACTCTTCCGCCCAATAGCGCAGGCTGTCTGCCGCCCAACGGGTAACGTCGCGCCGGACAATATTGAGCGTATTGCCGCAACCCGACCAGTTTTCATAATTGCCGTAAGGGGTGTGCCAATACCATAAGGTGTTGTCGATACCGCGCTGACACAGCATCGGGCCTTTGTCGTCCTGCTCTGCCGTGTGGTTGTACACGACATCCAAAATCACTTCCAAACCTGCCTGATGCAGGGCTTTGACCGCTTGTTTAAACTCCGCCGCCGCACGTTCGGGATTATCGGCATAAGACGGCTCGACGGCAAAATGGGAATAAGTGTTGTAGCCCCAATAATTGCTCAAGCCCATCTGCTGAAGATGGTATTCATCCAAATGATAATGAATCGGCAGCAGCTCGACCGTCGTTACCCCCAATTCTTGCAAATAGGCCAAAACCCGTTTATCGCACAAGGCTTTATAAGTGCCTGCGTACTTCAAATCGGGGAATTGCTTGGTCAACCCTTTGACATGGGCTTCATAAATAACGGTTTTGCCCCACGGTATTTCCGGATGGCAATCTTTGGCCCAATTAAATCGGCTGCGTCCGACCGCGACGCTTTTCGGCGCAACGGCGGCATTGTCGCGTTCATCTTCCGGCCTGAACCATGCCATTTCTTCGGCGTTACGGTAGCTTGGTTTGCCGTCAATTTTTTTGGAATACGGGTCAATCAGCAATTTGTTGGGATTGAAACATGAGCCGTATTCTGCGTTTTCACGTCCATACACGCGGAAACCGTATCGCTGCCCTGCCTTAACGTCCGGCACAAATCCGTAAAATACCGAACCGCGCCGCGAAGGCATCTCCAAACGGGTTTCTTTATCTTTATCAAACAGACACAATTCGACCTTTTCGGCATTGATGGAAAACAAAGTAAAATTCGCGCCCTTGCTTGTCAGGGTCGCGCCCATGGGATAAGGCTTGCCTTCCTCGATATGCCATGATTTGGCAGTCATAGAATGATTCCTTGGTATGTATTTGGTTTCGTGTCCAATATAAGGCCGTCTGAAAATCTTTCAGACGGCCTTGAGTCATATTGATATCACTATCTTTTAATTTTCAGCTGTTTAGGCAAGCATGATGCCCACCCTCAAAGTTGATTTACGCTTCTTCTTTGACTGCCGCCTGATACAGGTAAACGGTTGCCAACGGCGGCACGGTCACAGACAGGGAATTTGGTTTGCCATGCGACCAAACTTCTTCTGTCTCCACCGTTGCGCCGGCAGAAACGCCGCTGCCTTTGTAATGCAGGTCGTCTGAATTGAGGATTTCGCGGTATTCGCCGGCAGAATTCACGCCGAAGCGGTAGCCTTCGCGTACTACTGGCGTGAAGTTGCTGATGACGATAACGCGGTTGCCTTCGCGGTCGCGGCGTTCGAAGACGAAAACGGAATTGTTGCCATCATCGGCAACCAGCCATTCGAAGCCTTCCGGCCATTGGTCTAATTGGTAAAGCGGCGCGGTGTCTTTATAGACATGGTTCAATTCGCGCACAAAGTCTTGTACGCCTTTGTGCCAGCCGCCCTCTTGCTCCAACAGGAACCAATCCAGTCCTTCGTTGTAGTTCCACTCGCGGCCTTGCGCAAACTCGCTGCCCATGAACAAAAGTTTTTTGCCGGGGAAGCCGTACATAAAGCCGTAGTAGGCGCGCAGGTTGGCAAATTGTTGCCAGCAGTCGCCGGGCATACGTCCGAGCAGCGAGCGTTTGCCGTGTACGACTTCATCGTGTGAAAGCGGCAGGACGAAGTTTTCGCTGTACTGGTACATCATGCCGAAAGTCATTTTGTTGTGGTGATATTTGCGGTTGATAGGGTCTTCCATCATGTAACGCAAAGTATCATTCATCCAGCCCATATTCCATTTGAAGCTGAAGTTCAAACCTTCTTGGCGGGTCACATTGGCAAATGAAGTAGATTCTTCGGCAATTTCGGTCGCAGCCGGAACTTCTTCTTTCAACATGGTGTTGGTATCGCGCAGGAAAGCGATGGCTTCAAGGTTTTCATGGCCGCCGTATTGGTTCGGAATCCACTCGCCGTCTTTACGCGAGTAGTTGCGGTAAATCATCGAAGCAACCGCGTCAACGCGGATACCGTCGAAGCCGAAACGTTCTATCCAATACAGGGCATTGCCTTGCAGGAAGTTTTTCACTTCATTTCTGCCGAAGTTGTAAATCAGGGTGTTCCAGTCTTGGTGGTAGCCTTCGCGCGGATCGGCGTGTTCGTACAGCGCGGTGCCGTCAAACTTGGCCAGGCCGTGATCATCGGTCGGGAAGTGGCCGACCACCCAGTCGAGGATAACGCTGATGCCCTCGTCGTGCGCGGCTTTAATCAATGCGCGCAATTCTTCCGGCGAACCGAAACGGCTGGTCGGCGCATACAAACCGGTTGCCTGATAGCCCCATGAGCCGTCAAACGGATATTCGGAAACAGGCAGAAACTCGATATGGGTAAAGCCCATGTCTTTGACGTATGCCACCAGCTCTTTGGCCAGCTCTTCGTAAGTCAGCCAGTAATTGTTTTCCGGATTGCGCTTCCACGAACCCAAATGTACTTCATAAATACTGATCGGCGCATCAACGGCATTGGCGCGGGCGCGGAAGGCCGGTTCTTCCACTTCGTCAGGCAAACCGCGCACGATAGATGCCGTGGTCGGGCGCAGTTCTGCACCGAAAGCATACGGGTCGGCTTTTTCACGTACATTACCGTTGGCATCACGGATTTCAAATTTGTATAGGGCATTGAGTTTGACTGCAGGGATGAAGATATCCCAAATGCCGTTGTCGCGGTGGAAACGCATCACATGGCGGCGGCCGTCCCAGTTGTTGAACTCGCCGATAACGGAAACGCGTTGCGCATTGGGCGCCCAGACGGCAAAACGTACGCCCTTCACGCCGTCCAACTCGGCAAAATGCGCGCCTAAAGTCTCATAAGGACGCAGGTGTTTGCCTTCGGCCAACAGCCAGGAATCCATGTCTTGCAACGCAGAGCTGAAATGATAAGGGTCTTCTTCAATCACAGGCTCGGAATCTTCGGTATAACGGATACTCAAAGCGTAATCGGGCGCATCATCGGGCAAGACGGCCACAAAGAAACCGCGTTCATCAATTTTTTCAGACGGCACGATGAGTTCGCCGCTGCGGCGGTTCACGATATCCACGCTTACTGCGCCGGGAATCAAAACGCGTACTACTTCATCGCCCTCTGCAAGGCGGTGTCGTCCCAGATAAGCGAACACATCGCTATGGGTGGCAAGAAACAGGCTTTCGACCGTATCGCGCTCGATTTGGTCAAGTTCATGATAAGTCTTGATTTGGCTGTTTGTTTTCATGCGTACCTCGTCAATAATGGCAAGTTGGCCGCCCATGAGGCGGTGTTGTAGGAAATCTTCCAAAGAAACCGGCATTTTTTGCGCCCAGTTCGGATAGCCTTCGGTTACACCCGGGACATTCAGATTGTCAATGACGCCCAGCAGGTTTTCCAGCTGTACGGCGTAAAGCTTGCTGCGGCTCAATGCGCCGTATTTGTGCAAAGCCGCCAGCAAGGTTTCATCGGCTTTTGCCGGCATTTGTACGTCTGCACCCAGACAGCCGGTTTCTTTCAATTTATCCAGCAAATCGGCTTTATCGTGTTCGCGCTCATCCAAGGCCGTCTGAAAAGCGGCTGCATCAGGCAGAGTACCGAGCTTAAACATCGTATCCAAATCTTTGCCTGTCCAATAGCCTGCCAGCGGCGCAACATCGTGGGTGCTGATGACCGTAATCGCCTGCTCGGGGTATTCTTCCGGCAATTGGAAACCGTTCCAGCCCTTGCTGAAATACATTACTTTGTAAGAGAACACCTGATAGCGGTTGAGCAGATGGCGGGCTTCGTCAGGTACCGTCCCCAAATCCTCGCCGATAATGACGCAGCGGTTGCGCCGGCTTTCCAACGCCAAAATAGCAAACATCACTTCGGCATCGTAATGCACATACGCGCCGAAATCCGCTGTTTTACCGTTTAACACCCACCACAAACGACACAATGCCATCACATGGTCGATCCGCAATACGCCATACAGACGCATGTTTTCGCGCAACAGATGGGCAAATTTTTCATAGCCCGTATGCTTCAACATCAACGGATTAAGCGGCGGCAAATCCCAATTCTGCCCCGTCGGCCCCAAAGGATCGGGCGGCGCGCCGACTGACAAGTCCATACAATAATCTTGGCGGTTTAACCAAGTATCCGCGCTGCCGCGCGCCACGCCGACTGCCAAATCGCCGTAAATACCGAGTTTGACACCGTATTCGGCAGCGGCTTGGTTGATTTCGCGCAACTGCTCCGCACAAAGCCATTGCAGCCACATATAAAAACGGATTTCACGCTCATGACTACGCGCAAATTTTTCTACTGCTTCGCTATCAGGTTGATGAAATTCAGACGGCCATGACTGCCAACCCACTTGTCCGGGACGGCTGTAATACTGGTCCAAAGCCTCAAACAAACCGAAGCCCTGCAAAGCCTTGCCTTTGTTCGTAACAAATGCTTCAAATGCAGCGCGTTCATTTTCCGCGGCTTCGCAGGTATCTTGTTCAAACGCGTTAAACGCCATGTGCAGCGCATCACGCTTGCACGCCCAAACCGCTGTATAAGTCACCGTTTCCGTGATACGCAAAGCAGCGATGCGCTGACGGATTTTCGGTTGCGCCAGCCAGTTTTTCAGTTGTTCGTTATAAGTAAACGCACCGACTTTCTCAACATCCAAATAAATCGGATTGAGCCATTCGCGCGAAGAAGGGCTATACGGGCTGGCAAAGGCGGGCTTGCTGGTAAACAAAGCATGCAAAGGGTTGATACCGACAAAATCCAGCTTTTTCTCCGCCGCATATTTCATCAGGTTCAACAAATCGGTAAAGTCGCCTATGCCCCAGTTACGCTCAGAACGCAGGCTGTACAAATGCATGGTCAAACCATTCATCCGTCCACCATTGGCAAGCAGTTTAGGCTGATAAACCGATTCAGGCGCAACAATCAGGCGCACAAAGCAACTTTTGCCGCCGGTCTCGGCCGACAAGGTGTAATAACCGCAAGCCAGTTGGGGCAGCTTAATCCAAAGCGTATCGTTGTCGCCCGGATACACAGTCAAGGTCTGACATTTATTTGCTTCATCAATCAATAAGACCGCTTCCGCGCCATGAAATTCAGACGGCATCTGTAAAGATTCTTCGCCATTTTCATGCGCAACCATCGTATTCAAATAAAGGTCGTCTGAATCCGGTTTGCTTTTATCCAAAACAGCGACAATCGATTCCAAAACTTCCGTTTTGGTCACATGATAAGTGCCGTTGATGTCGTGATAACCTAAATCAATACCGGCCTGTACCGCCTGCTGCTCCAATGTTTCACTCATTGCATTCTGCCTGTTTTACCAATATCTGAATCTTAATACAGATTCTGCCGCACCGTGATATGTAATTCATTGTAGTCTCAAACAAACCCCATATTTCCCCGCTTGATTTGACCTGAGCCAAAATTTCCTATTTATCTGTCTTGTAAAAACTTAAAGGCCGTCTGAAAAGGAGGATTTCATTCCCTTTCAGACGGCCTTTATCATGCGTTAAGCCTGATTAGTGATGGTGATGACCGTGCGGACCGTGTACGTGACCGTGGGCAATTTCTTCCTCGGTCGCATCGCGCACGCCCTCAACAGTCGCTTTGAACAATACTTTCATACCGGCCAAAGGATGGTTGCCGTCCACCACGGCTTTGCCGTCGGCAACATCGGTTACACGATAAATCAATACATCGCCGGTTTCCGGATCATCGGCTTCAAACATCATGCCAACTTCGACTTCAACAGGGAACACGCTGACATCTTCAATACGCACCAACTCAGGATCTTGTTCGCCGAAAGCATCATCGGGCGACAAAGCCACTTCGACGGTATCGCCTACATTTTTGCCGTGCAACGCTTCTTCCACCAAAGGGAAAATACCGTCATAACCGCCATGCAGGTAAGCAATCGGCTCTTCGGTTTTGTCCAACAGCTGGTTGTTGGCATCGTACATTTCATAATGCAGGGAAACTACGGAATTTTTAACAATAGACATCATGCCGTCCTTAATCAATATTTAAAAGTTACGCTACGGTTATTCTATCACAGCCGCAACCAAACAATCGGCTTGCTTTAATAAATACCTCGTGCAAATACCACAAAAAGATAAAAGCCTATATAAAAAAGCAAAATCAAATGATTTCAATACGCAGAAGTTGCTTTTTCACAACACAAAGTGATTAAATTACAAAAAACTTCCCCAAAGCAAAAACATTCCAAACCCTTAAAACCAATAACGAATAAAAATACACAACCCATTGAATACAATATATTTTTAAAATCTTCATCAATAATGAATATTTTTAGATGATTTTTCACGCGCCAATATGATTTACATTATTTTCACTATTTTCGTATTGATTTTAGCCGGCAAACGTTTACGCAACGTTGCATTGACCTATCCCGTGGGGCATAATATTGAAAAATTCAGCAATGAATTTCTACTGTATAGGCCGTCTGACGGCTATTTTTAGTTTAAATCGATTTAAAAAAGGTTCTTAAAAATGAAAAAATCTCTGTTCGCTGCTGCTTTGTTGTCTTTAGCTTTGGCCGCTTGTGGCGGTGCTGATAAAGCTGCTGAAACTGCCGCTTCTGCTGCTTCTGAAGCCGCTGCTTCTGCTACTGAAGCTGCTGCTTCTACTGCTGATGCCGCAGCTTCTGCCGCTACCGAAGCTGCTGCTTCTGCTACTGAAGCCGCTGCTTCTGCTACTGAAGCTGCTGCTTCTGCTACTGATGCCGCTGCTTCTGCCGCTTCTGAAGCTGCTAAATAATATTCTTTTGAATATAAAAAAAGCAGGATACCATTGCGTATCCTGCTTTTTTACATTCCTCTCACTCCCCTTCCCAACTTTTCCGCCTGACTGCCATGCACCTTCACGACCGTTTTGCTGAGTTTCTTTCCGCCTCTGAAATCATCGAAGCCACTCCGGCCTTGTTAAACGACCAACGCCGCCGTTTTGTTTCTTCGCCAGATATTGTCTTACAGCCGAACTCTGTCGAAAGCGTGCAGAAAATCATGCGTTTCTGTTTTGAAAACCGCATCCGCGTCACCCCGCAAGGCGGCAATACCGGATTATGCGGCGCGACGGTAACCAACGAAGGTGTACTGCTCAACCTCTCCAAGCTCAACCGCATCCGCGATATCAACCTTGCCGACAACAGCATGACGGTTGAGGCCGGCGTAATTTTGCAAAATGCCCAAAAAGCGGCAGCCGAAGCCGGACGACTGTTTCCGCTCAGCCTTGCCAGCGAAGGCTCTTGCCAAATCGGCGGCAATATCGCCTGCAATGCCGGCGGTTTGAATGTCTTGCGTTACGGCAGCATGCGTGATTTGGTATTGGGTCTGGAAGTCGTTTTACCCAACGGCGAACTGGTTTCCCATCTTCAGCCCCTGCACAAAAACACGACCGGCTACGACTTGCGCCATCTTTTTATCGGCAGCGAAGGAACATTAGGCATCATTACCGCCGCCACACTCAAACTCTTTGCCCAGCCCAAAACCAAAGCGACTGCATGGGTAGGCCTAGATGATATTGAATCCGCCGTCTCGCTTTTGACCGCTGTGCAAGGCCATTTTGCCGAACGCTTGACCAGTTTCGAGCTGATCAGCCGCTTTGCCCTCGATTTATCTTCGGAATTCAGCCAACTCAAAAAGCCTGCCGATGCGGAATGGCATATTTTGATTGAACTTGCAGACTCCGTTCCCGACGCAGGTTTGGATGAAAAGCTTGCCGAATTTCTCTATCAAAACGGATGGGAAAACAGCATCTTGGCGCAATCCGAGCAGGAACGCTCCGATTTGTGGACCTTGCGTGAAAATATTTCCGCTTCCCAACGCAAACTCGGCACCAGCATCAAACACGACATCGCCGTCCCTATCGCCCAAGTGGCCGCTTTTGTCCGCCAATGCGCGCCTGCCTTGGAAACCCGTTTCCCCGGCATACAAATTGTCTGCTTCGGACATTTAGGCGACGGCAGCCTGCATTACAATACATTCCTGCCCAATGTATTAAGCAACGATGCCTACCAATACGAAGATGCCGTCAATATCATTGTTTATGAAAACATCCTTGCCTGCCACGGTACGATTGCTGCCGAACATGGCGTAGGCATCATCAAAAAACATTGGCTGCCCCGAGTGCGCACACAGGCCGAACTTGCTCTGATGCATGCCATCAAAAATCAGTTTGACCCTTACGGCATCATGAATCCGGGCAAACTCCTGCCTTCTTTGGATTAACACAGACAAAAAGGCCGTCTGAAACATTTCAGACGGCCTTTTATCTTATCCAAACTATTTTAATGCTGTTTTCCAGTCCAATCCGCCTAATGACGGTACCTGTATCACTTCATTGGTATCCAAATTGACCGCTGTCAGCTCTCCGCCCCACAACGCGCCGGTATCCAAAGCAATCACTTGGTCTGTGTTAACGTAGCCCAACGACGACCAATGCCCGAACACGGTAATATAATCCAAATTCTGCCTATCAGGCGCTTTAAACCAAGGGCGCAGGTAAAGCGGCATCTTCTTCAAAGTGGATTTATATTCGTAATCCAATTCGCCTTTGTACGTCAGCGCACGCATACGCGTAAAGACATTAACAATCATCCGCAGGCGCTCGTAGCCTGTCAAATCGTCCGTCCACTCGGTCGGCTTGTTGCCGTACATTTTGCCAAAAAATTTCCTGTATTTTTTACCTTGCAACTCATCCTCAGCTTCACGGGCAAGACTTTCAGCCTTATCAACCGACCATTGCGGCAAAATACCGGCATGCACCATCACATGTCTATCGCCGCGCACCAAAAGCGGTTGATGACGCAGCCAGTCAAGCATGGCATGACTATCGGGATGGGTCAAAATCGGCTCAACCGTATCACTGCGCTTGAGCGTTCCTTCACCGCAACCGACTGCCAAAAGATGTAAATCATGATTACCCAAAACCATTTGCACACTGCTGTCATGCTCTTTGGCAAATTTCAGGGTTTCCAAGGACTTCGGGCCGCGATTGACAATATCGCCGACCAGCCAAAGGGTATCCGTACCATGATTAAAGCCGATTTTGGCAAGCAACAAAGTCAGCTCGTCAAAACAGCCTTGAATGTCTCCGATTGCGTAATGTGCCATTATTATTGTTTTCCGTTGTTATTATTTTCAGACGACCTCAAGCCCAGGCCGTCTGAAAACATCAATTATGCATTTAAAACCAATACTGCCTCTGCTTCAACCTGAACGCCTTTAGGCAGGCTGGCCACGCCAACTGCCGCACGTGCAGGGAAAGGTTGTTCGATAAATTCAGCCATCACTTCATTGAATGCGGCAAAGTTGGCCAAATCAGTCAAATAAGCATTGAGTTTGACGATATCTTGCAGCGAACCGCCGGCCGCTTCGGCTACGGCTTGCAGGTTTTTAAATACTTGCACTGCTTCGGCGCGGAAGTCGCCATCGCCGACCACAGTCATCGTAGCCGGATCCAAAGGAATCTGACCGCTCATATAAACCGTATCACCTGCGCGGACTGCTTGGCTGTATGCACCAATCGCGGCAGGGGCTTTGTCGGTATGGATAATGGTTTTAGACATGATATTCTCCTCAAGTAGAAATGTCAGAATCAGGTGGAAGCTTCGAATTTTACTTTCAACAGAAATACGTTTCAATAAAAGCATTCAATTAATGCGTTTATCCCGTCTTGTTCTTCCCCGATTTTAAACCTACAATCCCACACATTATTCATTTCAAAGCCGAAATTATTATGTTTTTTGTCTTATCCCCAGCCAAAAACCTCAACGAAAAAGCCCCCTCACCCGTCAGCAGCTTTACCCAGCCCGACCTTCTGTCCGAAGCAGAAATCCTGATGCAGGAGTTGCGCCAGCTTGCCCCTCAACAAATCGCCAGGCTGATGCATGTTTCCGACAAAATCGCCCTGCTCAATGCTGAACGCAATGCCGTATGGCACACGCCGTTTACCCCTGAAAACGCTAAACAGGCCGTATTTATGTTCAACGGCGACGTCTATGAAGGCATCGCCGCCGATACGCTCAAACCGGAACAAATCGACTACCTGCAACAACACGTCCGCCTGCTCTCCGGCTTATACGGCGTACTGCGCCCGCTCGACTTGATGCAGCCCTACCGCTTGGAAATGGGTACGGCCTTTGCCAACTCGCGCGGCAAAAATCTCTACGAATTTTGGGGCGATAAAATTACCGACCTGCTCAACCAAACGCTGAAGCAGGCCGACAGCGACGTTTTAATCAACCTCGCCTCACAAGAATATTTCAAATCCGTCAACACCAAAAAACTCAACGCACGCCTGATTACGCCGATTTTCAAAGACGAGAAAAACGGCAAATACAAAATCATCAGCTTCTACGCCAAACGTGCGCGCGGTTTGATGGTGCGCTACGCGGCAGAACACGGCATTACCGATCCTGAAATGCTGAAAAATTTTGACTACGAAGGCTATTCATTCAATGAAGCAGCTTCAAACGAAGCCGAATGGGTATTCATGCGTGAAAAACAATCTAAATAAAAACAGAATACTAGATATTTTTTCTAAAATACCTCTTGGCAAGGGCCGTAAGTTCCATTAATATTACGGCTTCAAGAATGGAAGCGTGGCAGAGCGGTTTAATGCAACGGTCTTGAAAACCGTCGAGGGTTGATAGCCCTCCGTGAGTTCGAATCTCACCGCTTCCGCCATTCTTGATATTTTTTTATCTAGTGAAAATGAAATGCGAGACTTGATGATTCAAGTCTTTTTTTATTTTCAAATCCAAAGAATACCGTAAAGGCCGTCTGAAACTTTCTATAACGCAGTTTCAGACGGCCTAATACCTTTAAAATTCCCCCAAATCCCTAAAGTCCTACCCAGACATTTAGGAATTTGGGGGATTTTTGCAAAGGTATCCGCTTTTCTGATCTTTGCCGTCAATGGTATCGGCCTACCCATCACCAATACAGAATTTTTGCTCGACAATAGAGGGGCGTTTTCTATGCCGACGCGATCGTGCATTTTGCCTCAAGTCTATGTACTACCGTATCGTTTACAGTAGGATTTGCTGCATATTCTGAGCTGTTGCCACAGCGTACCGCCGTTGCTGTTATCTTGGAGAAGATTGCGGTAAGCAGTGTTTAGATGGAGTGTCATTCGATGATGGTGTGGTGGCAGGACAGGTCTTGAATGTGGTATCGTTCTTCTTGGGTCAGTTGCGTGTCGCTCATGGTAATCTTTCTTATAGGAGAGACCGTATGTTGCTGCATCCAAACTTTTCCGTTATGGAAAGTTTGCCCTTCAAATCTGAATCTGCTGGCCTCTATTTATCATTATTTAATTGCTACAAGGATATTTAAATGAAACGGGAAACCATTGCACTGCATGCAGGCTATCAATCCGAACCGACTACCAAATCCGCTGCTGTCCCCATTTACCAAACCACTTCCTACACTTTCGACAACACGCAACACGGCGCAGACTTGTTCAACCTTGATGTAGCGGGCAATATCTACACCCGTATCATGAATCCGACCACTGCCGTTTTGGAAGAACGCGTTGCCCGTTTGGAAGGAGGTATCGCCGCATTGGCTGTCGCCAGCGGTATGGCGGCAATTACCTATGCCGTTCAAACTTTGGTTGAAGCAGGCGACAACATCATTGCAACCAAAACCCTCTACGGAGGCACATACAATTTCTTTGCCCACAGCCTGCCGCGCCAAGGCATAGAAGTACGCTTTATCGATCCGGCCAAGCCCGAAGAAATCGCCGCCAATACCGACAGCCGCACCAAGCTGGTGTATTGCGAATCTATCGGTAATCCCGCCATCAATGTCGTCGATATTCCAGCATTTGCCCAAGCCGCGCACGCTCAAGGGCTGCCTTTAATGGTAGATAATACCGTCGCTACGCCCACGCTGTTCCGACCCATCGAACACGGCGCCGACATCGTTATCCAATCCCTGACCAAATACATCGGCGGCCACGGCACAACGATTGGCGGTGCCATTATCGACGGCGGTAAATTCCAATGGGCAGGCAATCCGCGTTTTGAAAAAAACTTCAATCAGCCTGATCCGTCTTACCACGGTGTAAACTACTGCGAACATTTTGGTGCGGCGGCCTATATCGCCCGCGCCCGCGTCGTTCCATTGCGTAATACCGGTGCCGCCCTGTCTCCGCACAGCGCATTTTTACTGCTTCAAGGTTTGGAAACCCTCGCCCTGCGTATGGAGCGTCATTGCGAAAATGCCCTAAAAGTAGCCGAATTCTTAAATAAACATCCGCAGGTCGAATGGGTGAACTATCCCGCCCTGCCCGACAGTCCGTATAAAGCCTTGATTGACCGCGACTACGGCGGAAAAGCCTCAGGTTTGCTGAGTTTTGGTATTAAAGGCGGTCGTAAAGCCGGAGCGAAGTTCATTGATGCCCTGCAACTCTTCCTGCGCTTGGTGAATATCGGCGATGCCAAATCGCTGGCTACCCATCCTGCTACAACGACCCACCGTCAGCTTGACGATGCAGAACTCGCCGCAGCGGGCGTCAGTCCCGACATGGTACGTCTGAGCGTGGGTATCGAGCATATCGACGATTTGCTTGTCGACTTGGCGCAGGCATTGGATGCCGCACAGGCATAAGCAATAGCAGCGCTAATTAGATGGAAAAAGTCTCCGCTTAAAAAGGCCGTCTGAAAACTTCTTTTCAGACGGCCTTTTTCCTTTTCTACAAATCAAATGCGGCGTTAATCAAACGTTTGGTGTAATCGTTTTGCGGATGGTGGAAAATCTGATCCGCGCTGCCGTACTCAACCATTTCGCCCTGCTTCATCACAATCACATTATCGCTGACAGCGCGCACGACAGACAAATCATGACTGATGAACATATAAGTCAGGCCGTATTTCTTCTGCAAATCGCGCAAAAGTTCGACCACTTTGGATTGTACGGAGCGGTCAAGCGCAGAGGTTGGCTCGTCCAAAAGGATGAATTTCGGGCGCAGGATAACGGCGCGTGCAATAGCGATACGTTGACGCTGGCCGCCGGAGAATTCGTGCGGATAACGGTTGAGCGCGTCAAGCGGCAGGGACACTTCCTTCATGACTTCCAAAACGCGTAGGATGCGTTCTTTTTTGGTCATTTCAGGATGATGAACCGTCAAACCTTCGCCGATAATTTCACCAACGGTCAGACGCGGGGAAAGCGAACCGAACGGATCTTGGAACACAATTTGCCGTTGCGATTTCAGACGGCGTGCTTCTTCGGCGGTATAGTTTTTCAGGTCTTTGCCTTCAAAGGAAATATTGCCGGTATAAGGCAGCATCTGCATGACGGCTTTGCCCAGCGTGGATTTGCCGGAACCGGACTCGCCGACGACGCCCAATGTTTCACCTTTTTTAATTTTGAGGCTGATGCCTTTGACGGCGTCAAAAGTTTTGAGCGGTTTGCCGAAAAAGTTTTGCTTCAATACGAAAGAAACATGGACATTATCGGCTTCGATTAACACACCGGCATTGTTTTCTTCCGGCTCTTTCATGCCTTTGGGAATGGCATTGATGAGTTCGGCAGTATATTCGTGTTTCGGATGGGCAAATACTTCTTTGATTTTGCCGCGCTCGACAATTTCGCCGTTGCGCATGACGCAGACGGTTTTGGAATAGTGTTCCGCCAAACCCAAATCGTGGGTAATGAAGATAATCGCCATGCCCATTTGCTGTTGCAAGTCGTGGAGCAAATCGAGAATCTCGGCTTGAATGGTTACATCCAAAGCGGTGGTCGGCTCGTCGGCAATCAGCAGGTCGGGTTCATTGATGAGCGCCATAGCAATCATGATGCGTTGCAGCTGACCGCCGGAAAACTCGTGCGGATACTGCTTCATGCGGCGTTTGGCTTCTTTGATGCCAACCCGTTGCAACAATGCCAATGCTTTTTGTCCTGCCTCTTTTTTGCCGAGCTTTTTATTGTGTACCCGCGCCGCTTCAATCAGCTGCGTACCGATACGCATAAACGGATTGAGGGAAGTCATCGGCTCTTGGAAAATCACGCTGATGCGGTTGCCGCGCAAATCGCGTAAGGTTTTCTCATCGGCGTCCAAAATGGAAATGCCGTCAAACGTAATACGCGAATCTTTGCTGTATCGGGCAAATTTTTCAGGCAGCAGACGCATGATGGACATGGACGTTACCGACTTGCCCGAACCGGATTCGCCAACCAAAGCCAATGTTTCGCCCTCTGCCACTTTAAAGCTGACATTACGCACGGCGTGCACGGTTTTCTCATGCAGTTCGAAATTGATGTCCAGATTTTCTACAACCAGTAACTGTTTTGTCATTTTGATTATCCTTTTGGTTGTGGTTTAGCGGTCTTTCGGATCAAGCGCATCGCGCAGGCCGTCGCCGATAAAGTTGAAACAGAACAAAGTGGTTACCAGGAAGAAACTCGGTACGAGCAGCTGCCATGGTGCGGCTTCCATCGAAATCGCGCCTTCTTGCAGCATCGAACCCCAACTGGTCATAGGCTCTTGCACACCCAAGCCCAAGAAGCTCAAGAAGGATTCAAACATAATCATGCCCGGTACCAACAATGAGGCATACACCATCACCACGCCCAAAACATTCGGAATAATGTGGCGCGTTACGATTTTACGTTTTGCCACGCCGCTCACACGCGCCGCTTCGACAAACTCTTTATGCTTCAAGCTCAAGGTTTGACCGCGCACGATACGCGCCACGTCCAACCAAGACACCAAACCCACGGCGGCAAAAATCAAAAGCAGGTTGCGACCGAAGAATGTAGTCAGCAGAATCACGAAAAACATAAATGGAAACGCGTTCAAAATTTCCAAAAAGCGCATCATCAGCGAATCGAGCTTACCGCCGATAAAGCCGGCAATCGCGCCGTAAAGCGTACCGATGACAACGGCCACCAATGCGCCGGCCACACCGACCAGCAAGGAAATACGTCCGCCGGTTGCCGCGCGCGACAGCAAATCGCGGCCGAGCAAATCTGTACCCAGATAGTGATGGGTAGAAAAGGACGGCGGAATCTGCATATTGTCCCAGTCGGTGAAGTCGTAGGTGTAGCGGACAATCCATGGCGCCACAATCACAAAAATGCTGATCAGCAACAGGATGATAATGCTGTACACCGCCGCTTTGTTTTGTTTAAACCGCCGCCATGCGTCGCTCCACAGGCTTTTGCCGTGTACTTGGGCGTATTCTGCTGCCTCTGCGAGGGCCTGAGTCTGCTTCTTTTTGAATAACATAATGTTCTCTCTCGCTTTTTATTCTTTCTTCAGGCCGTCTGAACGTTTCAGACGGCCTTTGCGCAAATGGGATTAATAACGGATTTTCGGGTCAATAATGGCATACAGAATATCGAGGATGGCGTTGAACAAAATGGTCATAATGCCGACCAAAATCGTCAAACCCAAAATCATGCCGTAGTCGCGGTTGAGCGCGCCGTTGACAAACAATTGTCCGACGCCGGGAATACCGAACACGTTTTCAATCACAATGGAGCCGGTAATGATGCCGACAAATGCCGGACCTAAGAAAGAAACAATCGGCAGCATGGCGGGACGCAGCGCATGGCGCAGAATGATGCGGCTCATGGGCAGGCCTTTGGCGCGTGCCGTGCGGATAAAGGGACTGTTCAACACTTCAATCATCGCGCCGCGCGTAATCCGCGCGATACTGGACACATAACCAATGGACAAAGTAACAACGGGCAAAATCAAGTTCATCAGTGCACCATCGTTCCAGCCGCCCGCAGGCAGCCATTGCAGTCTGACGGCAAACACCAGCACCAATACCGGCGCCATCACAAAACTGGGAACGACGATACCGGTCATCGCGCCGCTCATCAGCGAATAATCCAGCCAGCTGTTTTGTTTTAAGGCGGCGATAATGCCGATAAACATGCCGAAGATGGCGGCGATTAAAAAGGCATAGAAGCCAAGTTCTGCCGATACCGGCAGGGATTGGGCAAGCAACTCATTAACGCTGAAATCTTTATATTTGAACGACGGCCCCAAATCCCCCTGCGCCAACTGCTTGAGGTAGTGGAAATATTGGAGGTACATCGGATCATTGAGGTGATATTTCGCTTCGATGTTGGCCATGACCGCAGGCGGCAAATTGCGTTCGCCCGTGAACGGGCTGCCCGGTGCGAGCCGCATCAGAAAAAACGATACGGTAATCAACACCAGCATGGTCGGGATGGAAGCACATATCCGTTTGATGATGAATTTCAACATAATCAGGCTGTCCTGTCTGAACATACCGGACTCGTGAAAACAAAGCTGACCTGAAGCGGAAATCGAATGAATGGCAGCAGGCATCTGTAACGTCGCCGCGCCGGTTTCTCTCTCTATTCCGACCGGGTTATTGTTTTTATTCGGAGTCGGGTAAGGTTTTTTTAGTTTTTAGATAATTGTTGTTATAAGGCCGTCTGAAACTTTGTATCCGCCGTTTCAGACGGCCTTTCACGTTAACGCGCCAAAGGTTCGGTGCGTTCAATCAGCCATGCTTTAGCCGCGCCTTCTGTCAAAGGCTCAAGACGGCGGCGCACTTCGGCGTGATATTGATTCAGCCATTCGATTTCGCTGCCGGTCATCAGTTTGGTATCGATCAGGCGCGTATCGATTGGGCAGAGGGTAACGGTTTCGAAATACAGGAATTTGCCGAACTCGGTTTCCTCTGGGTTTTCAACCGGACGGTTGATGACCAGGCTTTCAATACGGATGCCCCATTTGCCCGGACGGTAAAGACCCGGCTCGTTGGAAGTCAGCATGCCTGACTTCATCGCGTGATGCGGTTGCGGCACGGCGGCAACGGCAATGCTTTGCGGACCTTCATGCACATTGAGGAAATAGCCAACGCCATGGCCTGTACCGTGACCGTAATCGCATTGCGCCTGCCAGAGCGATTTGCGGCAGATAGCATCAATCATCGGGCCTTTGATGTTTTCAGGGAAAATGGTTTCCGCCAGAGAAATATGCGCTTTCAGCACCAAAGTGTAATCGCGCTTCATGGCCGCACTCGGATTGCCGACAGGCACCACGCGCGTGATGTCGGTCGTACCACCCCAGTATTGGCCGCCGGAGTCAATCAGCAGCATACCGTCGCCTTTGATTTTGCTGTTGTTTTCCGGTGTTGCGCTGTAATGAGGCAAGGCGGCATTGGCATTGTAGCCGGCGATGGTGTCGAAACTTGGCGAAATAAAGCCGGGACGTTGGCTACGGTGTTTGTAGAGCATGCCGTCGATGTCCAGCTCGCTCAATTCGCCGCCGTCTGCCAAGATTTGTTCAAACTCGGCAAAGAAGCCGCACAATGCCGCGCCGTCTTCCGCCATGGTATTGCGGATATGGGCGATGTCGGCATCGGATTTGACTGATTTGAAGAATGTGCTTGGGTGGATGGCTTCAATCAAACGAACGTCTTCAGGCAGGCGGCGCAAAGTACCGACAGCAGTTTTGTTCGGATCAATCAGCAATGCGCCCTTAACGCCTGCCAAATAGTCTGCCGCTTGCGCATAAGGCAATACTTCAAAACCTGCCGCTTTTAAAGCTTCGGCAGATTCGGCTTTCAGACGGCCTGCATCGGTAAACAATACGGCTTTGTCTTGGCTGATAAACAAATGGGACAAGAACACGGGGTTGAACGGCACATCATCGCCACGCAGATTGGTAATCCAAGCGATGTCGTCTAAAGAAGAAACCAAATGTGCATCTGCGTCCTGCTCTTTCATGGCCGCACGGATGCGGGCCAGTTTTTCGGCCGCAGTTTCGGAAACATAGTCGGGATGGTGAACGTAGATTTCCGGAGTCGGCAATGCAGGACGATCGTCCCACACTTCGTCCAACAAGGTTTCAGGATATTCGAGGCGGATGTTTTTGGCGGCAAGTGCCTGTTTCAAACCGCGCTCGCCGCTGAGTGCGAACATATCGGCAGGCGCACCGACCACTGCACCCTCGGGCAGATTTTGTGCCAACCACTCGGTATAAGGCGCATCAACGCCCATTTTTTGCAGCTCGATGCCGTTTGGCGCAAGCTGTTGGCCGGCCTGTTCCCAATAGCGGCTGTCCGTCCACACGCCTGCTTTATCGGCGGTCACCACCAAAGTGCCGGCCGAACCGGTAAAGCCGGAAAAATCGCGGCGTGCCTGCCAATGCTCGGGCAGGTATTCGGAAAGGTGCGGATCGGCGGAAGGAATGACAAACGCGTCCACACCATGTTTTTTCATGGCTTCGCGTAAAGCGGACAAACGTTGTTGTACAGATTTCATGTGTTATGTCTCCTATTGTTTCAGACGGCCCCTGTCATCAAGGCCGTCTGAAAATTTGTGCTGTCTATCATCAATCTATTTTTTCGGTGCGAACGACCAGCTCTTGACCGTGTAGTTCCGCAAAGGGTCTTTGTCGGAATAGCCGATAATATCAGGTTTGACCATACGCACTTCAACCTGATGATACAGCGGAATCAGCGCAGCGTCTTCTTGAAGCTGCTTCTCCGCATCGGCATAGAGCTGGCTGCGCGCTTCCTTGCTGACGCCATCTTTCAGCGTATTGTTCATAAATGCGTCAAACGCCGCGCTTTTGTAGCGGAATGCATTGTTTGAGTTGTTGGATTTCAAGATATTGAGCATACCTGCCGGATCGTTGAAATCGGAACACCAGCCGCTGAACGAAACCTTGAAATTACCTTGCGCGCGCGTATCCAAATACGTTTTCCATTCCTCATTGGACAAAGTCGGACGGATAAACGGAATGGCGGCCTTCCACACCGACTGCACGGCAGTGATTTGTTTTTTAGATGCTTCGCTGGTGCTGTACAAAATATCGAACTCAAGCGGATGGTCATCGTTGTAGCCTGCTTCGTTCAACAGTTTGCGTGCGGTTTCGATGCGTTTTTCAGGCGTCCACTCTTTCCACTCCGGATAAACAGGAATCACGCCCTGCATTTGCGGCGGTGTTAACTGGAACGCAGGCGTATCGCCACGGCCGCCCACTTTGACGACGATGTCGCGGCGCGTCAGCATATTGAGCGCCTTGCGGACGCGCGGATCATTAAACGGCGCCGCTTCGTGGTTCGGCTCCAAATACCAGCTGCACAAAGAAGTCGTACGTTTCACTTGTCCCGGAAACTCAATATCCGCCACTTTAACCTGATCGCTGGGAATGCCGTAAGTTACATCAATTTCATTGGCGCGATAACGGTTGTACTCGCCGCTGCCTGACAGGAAAACCGCCTTCGGAATAGCCACTTTGTCTTTATCGTAATAATTAGGATTGCGTTCCATATTGATGTGGCTGTTGACTTTCCAATCCTTTAACAGATAAGCGCCACTGGAAACATAATGACCGGGTTGCGTCCACTTGTTGCCGTATTTTTCGACAGTGGCGCGGTGCACCGGAAACGTGAATTGCTGAATCAGCATATCGGGGAAATAAGGTACGGGCGCAATCAGCGTAAATTGCAGGGTTTTTGCGTCCAACGCCTTAACACCCAATGTCTCAGGCTTGGCTTTGCCGTTTAATATATCTTCCGCATTTTCCACTTGGGCATCGACCAAATAGCTGCCGAAAGGTGCACCCGTGGCCGGATCGGCAAGACGGCGGAAGCTGTACACAAAATCCTCGGCGGTAATCGGATCGCCATTGCTCCATTTGGCATCACGCAGATGGAAAGTCCAGACACGCTCGCCTTTGCTTTCCCATCTTTCCGCCAAAGCAGGAATGGTTTTGCCTTCGGCATCCGTACCGACCAAACCATCCATCAGCTGGCGGATAATCGCACCGGCCGCCATATCGCCGCTCATCTGTGGGTCCAGCGTGCCCGGCTCAACGCCGTTGCTGACCACCACGCGCTCATAATCCGTACGCTTAAACTCAGGGGCGGGTTTGACATCGCGGCTGCACGCCGACAACGCAAATACGGCAGCCAATGATGCAGCCAACAGCGGATAGGTTTTTCCGGCCATATTTCATTCCTTCTTTTGGGTATTCTTCTTTTTCAGACGGCCTGATTATTCAAACTACACTTAACTACAAATATTTGAGGTTTTTAAACCCAGTTGAATCCTCTATTTTCAGATATAAAAATAGTGTTTAAAACTACCTATACCATCGAAATAAAAGCAGTCGTCCAAGATTGTCGGCAAATTAACACAAAAATACGTAACTGAAAACTATTTTTCAATTTATCCTACGATAAGTTACAAATGTATTGATTTTTTATAATTTGTCAAATAAGATTATCCGAATTTCCCGTCCCCAATTAAGAAAAAGACATAAAAGGAGAACAAAATGAACAAGTTATCTTGTTTTGTTGCCACTACCCTCATCGGCTCTTCCATAAGCTTCGCCCACGCCGAACCTAAAATGAGCGGTACCATCTACATCATGACCGAGGTCGAACACAACAATAAAACCGGTGTAACCTCTACAACCATTTCCGATAAAAGTTCCAGTCTTTATCTCTCCGATGAAGTACCGCTCAACAACGACTTATGGTTGAAATGGCAACTTGGCTCCTTTATTTACTTCGATTCCGACCGCTGGGGCGGCTGGGGTACTGCCGACTCATACGTTGCGCTCAACAGTTACAAAAACCTCGGCACCGTCAAAATGGGTTACATCAGTACCCCTATGAACAGCATCTATCTGAACCCTTTCGACACCAACAGCCCGATTTTGGAATTCGGCAAAATTTCCCGTTTCGGCCAACGCCGCGTTTCCATGGCTTATGAATCGCCTTGGAAAAACGGTTTCCAATTCAAATTCAACGTCTCCCCAGGTTCCAATGCCGCGCGCAACAACAACGACTGGAATCCGGACAAAAAACGTGACGGCGACTGGGTCTTCGGCTGGGGCGTGGACTACTACCACCCCAACAACGGCTTTAACGCGCACTACGCTGCCGAATACGCACCCAACGACTCCCCAACCGAAACCAAAGACTTCCAAGCCCACGCTTTCATGGCCGGATACAGCAAAGACAAAATCTCCGTTGATGCCGCGTTCCAATACGCCAAAAACACTTGCGACGGCTTCAGCTGCTGGGGCGTATGGAAAGATGCGGCAGGCAACGTAGCCGGTTCTTACGACAAAGAAATCAACAACACCAAAGAATTTATGGTGTCGGGTTCATATAAAATCGGTAATTTCAAACCTCAAATCGGCTTTGCCTACGGTAAAAGCTCCATCGGCGAAAACTACAAACACGTCGCCGTCAGCACCGATTACAGCTTCTCCAAACGGACGACCGCCACACTCGGCGCCGGCTGGTTGAAAGAAAGTGTCAATCCGAAATACGACGAAGATTTGCCGAAAAAATCTTCTTACGCAGTGGGCATGGTATTCAAACACCGCTATTAATGCCTGACAGATTAAAGGCCGTCTGAAACAATTCGTTCAGACGGCCTTTTCTACATCCTATAAATAAACTTGCAGCCCACCTTAAAAATCATTACATTGCCCACACTCAAGCCACAAAAACGTCATCATGAATGCCCACCGCACCCTCATTATCTCTGTTTTCATCGTCGCCAGCTGCGGCCTCGCTTACGAGCTCATCATCGCCGCGCTTGCAAGCTATCTTTTGGGTGACAGTATTTTGCAGTTTTCCTCCGTCATCGGACTTTATCTTTTCTCGATGGGCATAGGCGCGCACCTGACCCAATACATCAAAGATAAAGACGTATTGCACCGCTTTATCGAAATCGAACTTCTGGTCGGCGTCATCGGCGGCATTTCCGCGCTCGCATTATTTGTGGCCTTCGGTTTATCCGCTGCCCCTTTCCGCACCCTGCTCTACGCTTTTGTGCTGATTGTCGGTGCGGTTGTCGGCATGGAAATCCCGTTGGTTATGCGCGTGTTAAACCAAAAAGGGGCGGAATTTAAAGAACTCGTTTCCAAAGTATTGACCTTCGACTACTTGGGCGCACTTGCCGTCTCGTTATTATTTCCGCTCCTGCTCGCCCCCAAACTCGGCATGGCGCGTTCCGCCCTCTTGTTCGGCATTTTCAACGCCGCCGTCGCCTATCTGACCGCGCGCGTGTTTAAAGCCGAACTGCCCCGCTACCGCGCCATCCGCCTGCGTGCGCTGATTGTCTTGTCCATCCTCGCCATCATCTTCGCCTACGCCGACCGCATTTCCTTCAAAGCCGAACAAAGCTATTTTGGCGATCCCGTCGTTTATCAAAGCCACTCGCCCTACCAGCGGCTCGTCGTGACCCGCTGGAAAGACGACACCCGCCTCTACATCAACGGCAACCTGCAATTCTCCTCACGTGACGAAGCCCGTTACCACGAAGCACTCGTTCTGCCCGCCATGCAGATGGTTCCCAATGCCGAACGCGTCCTGATTCTCGGCGGCGGCGACGGCTTGGCGGCACGCGAAGTCTTGAAATATCCGCAGGTCAGAAATGTTACTTTGGTCGATCTCGACCCCGACATGACTGCTACTTTTAAAACCTCCGCCACCTTAAGCGCGCTCAATCAAGGTTCGCTGTCCCATCCCAAAATGCACGTCGTCAATGACGATGCCGCCAAATGGCTGGAAAGGTCGTCTGAAAAATTCGACGTCATCATCATCGACCTGCCTGATCCCTCCAATTTCTCGCTGGGCAAACTCTACTCCGTCCCCATGTACCGCCTCGTTGCCCGCCATCTTGAGCCGCAGGGCAAGATTGTTGTGCAATCGACTTCGCCTTATTTCGCACCCAATGCCTACTGGTCGGTCGTTGCCACCCTCGAAGCGGCCAAGTTGAACACCGCGCCCTATCATGTCTACGTCCCCTCCTTTGGCGAATGGGGATTTGTGCTGGCAGGATTTGATAAGCAATTCCCCGTCCCGCAAAAATTCGACGTCCCCACGCGTTATCTGAACGCCCAAACCGCCGCCGAAATGTTCCGTTTTCCGCCCGATATGGCAAGGCGCAAGGTTGAAGCAAATTATTTGAACAACCAAATTCTCGTCAGTTATTTTGAAAGCGATTGGAACAATGTGATGCGATAGAATATCTAAAGGCCGTCTGAAACATCTGTCTTCGTTTTTATCTCCGTTTAGACGGCCTCATCGCCCGTTTACCCTTTTTCACACAGCATTTGCTTGAAAAAATAAGGTTTATCTTTATCTAGATAAAACACAATCGACACTATCCGTTGAATGAAGGAACAAACACTTATGCAGTATTTTGGAATCGGTTTTTTGGTTTTAATCTTTTTGGAAATCATGTCCATCGTCTGGGTTGCCGACTGGATAGGCGGCGGCTGGACGCTGTTTGTGATGGCCGTCAGCTTTATCAGCGGTATCTTTATGCTGCGCCATACCGGCATTTCCGGCCTTTTGCTCGCAGGTGCAGCCGTCCGCAGCGGCCAAAACATTTCCCTCTATCAAATGCTGTGGCCGATTCGCTATACCGCCGCCGCGGTTTTCCTGCTCAGCCCCGGTTTTATTTCAACCGCCGTCGCCCTGCTCTTACTGATTCCGTTTAAAGGCAATACGCCCGTTTCTTCTGCACAGTCTTTCCAAAGCCGTCAGACTTACGGCCCAGCCAAAGATGATGAAGACATTATCGAAGGCGAATACACGGTTACGCGCACCGGCAAAGCCGATAAACCGCAAGACTATATCGAGCACAAACCCGATTGACGACTTCCTTCATAACAGGCCGTCTGAATTAGGAATACCTCAAAAGTGTTTCATATTTCAGACGGCCTTAGTCATTTCCGGGCTTTGAAAATGTAAATATCGGTTTGTAATTCGGTTATTCCGCATAAATCATTTAAAATAAGCAGCTATTTTGATTCTAAAAACGACACGGTATCCAATGAACGTTCAACGTCTTTTCCCTCTCTCCCTCAGCTTGATTACCGCCGCTGTTTTATCGGCGTGCGCCACCCAAAACACACCGACTGCTTCGAAAACCGAAAGCGTCGTTCAGCCTAAATCCACTTCTATTCCTTCACGCCGCGCCGACAGCGAATCCAAAGTCCTGTCCGATTACAGCCAATACCAAAGCGCCATCGATGCCGCCAAACGCGGTGACGATGCTTGGGTACAACAATTTTTATCCCAAGCCAGCGACAGCGCAATGGCTGAAAACGTCCGCAACGAATGGCTGAAAACCTTGGGCGCGCGCGGCCAGTGGGATTTGTTCCGTCAAGAATTCAGCAAATTGAATGCCGCCGGCGTCGCACAAGAAGTGCAATGTTATGCCGATTTGAGCAGCGGAAATTACAGCAAAGCCGCCGAGCTGGTTCGCGTGACCGGTAAACTGCCTGCAGGTTGTACCCGCTTGGTTGAAAGCGCGGCAGCTTCAGGCCGTCTGAACACCAACGACGCATGGCGTCGCGTGCGCGGCTTGTTGAGCAACAGCCAAACCACGGATGCACGCAACCTCGCCGCCGCATTGGGCAGCCCGTTTGAAGGTGGTGCGCAAGGTGCGACCGAATACAGCCTGTTGAGCGTAATCGGCAAAGATGCACGCAAATCCGCTTCTGCCGCCGCTACCCTGTCCGACATGGAATCCGGCCTCAGCCGCGAACAACGCAGCTTCGCATGGGGCGTATTAGGCCACTACCATGCACAAAGCCAAAACATGCCGACTGCTTTGAGCTACTACGGCCGCGTTTCCGACCGCAAGCAACTGACCGACGAGCAATTGGAATGGTACGCACGCGCCGCTTTGCGCCTGCAACGTTGGGACGAATTGGCAAGCGTGATTCAACATATGCCTGAAAAACTGCAAAAAGACCCGACATGGCAATATTGGCTGGGCCGCAGCTTTGCGGCACAAGGCAAAAGCGGCCAAGCCAAAGAAATGTATGAAAAAGCCGCCGCTTCCGGCCGCAATTTCTACGCTGTATTGGCAGGTGAAGAGCTGGGCCGCCGCATCAATACGCGCAACAACGTTGCCGATGCCGATGCCAAAGATGTCCGTCGCATGAGCGAAGACGGCGCCATCAAACGCGCATTGGTTTTGTTTAAAAACAGCCAAAGCAACGGCGACTCCAAAATGCGCCGTCAGGCACAGGCAGAATGGCGTTTTGCCACCCGCGACTTCAACGAAGACAACCTGCTGACTGCCGCACAAGTCGCTTTTGACAACCAGTTCTATGACATGGCAATCAACAGCGCAGACCGTACCGACCACAAGCTCAACTACAAACTGCGCTATATCTCTCCGTTTAAAGACCTGACCGTCCGCTACGCCTCGCAAGCAGGCATCGATCCCGCTTGGGTTTACGGTTTGATTCGCCAAGAAAGCCGCTTTGTCATGGGCGCACAATCCAGCGTCGGCGCACAAGGCCTGATGCAGGTCATGCCTGCGACCGCCCGCGAAATCGCCGGCAAAATCGGCATGAGCAGCAGCGAACTCTACACCATGGACGGCAACATCCGCATGGGTACTTGGTACATGGCAGATGCCAAACGCCGCCTGCAAAATAACGAAGTAATGGCCACCGCAGGCTACAATGCCGGCCCAGGCCGCGCCCGCAACTGGCAGGCTTCTTCGCCTTTGGAAGGCGCGATTTACGCCGAGACCATCCCATTCACCGAAACCCGCGATTACGTGAAAAAAGTCATGACCAATGCGACTTATTACGCGTCATTGTTCAACGAACCGCAAACTTCGTTGAAACAACGTATGGGTACAGTTCCCGGCCGTTATTAATACCCGATACGCCGTCTGAAAAGTGAGACAGAATCAAACGTTCAGACGGCCTGCAATCTTGACAGACTATCGGGTTTATAAGATAATCGCCCGATTATTTCGGACCGAAAAGGTCACTTGCACGGCAAAAGCCGACTTGTTAGGAGGTGATGTTTACATCACGGCGCGTATCCCGCCCTGCCCTCGGCAAACCAGCGATACAACAACTACCCCATTATGACAAACCGTCCCCTATTTCTTAAAAACGGTTTGATTGAACAAAATTTAAAGGAAATAAAATGCCAGCTATTCGTGTTAAAGAGAATGAACCATTTGAAGTTGCCATGCGTCGTTTCAAACGTGCCGTAGAAAAAACCGGTCTGTTGACCGAACTGCGCGCCCGTGAAGCGTACGAAAAACCAACTACCGAACGCAAACGCAAAAAAGCTGCTGCAGCAAAACGTCTGCAAAAACGTCTGCGCAGCCAACAACTGCCTCCTAAAATGTACTAATTACAGGCCTGCCCTGTGATAAACGACACACCGCAAGGGCAGCTTTGCGGTGTGTTTTGTTTTTCAGACGGCATCTTTTTATTGATATAAAGTGAGAACATTATGAGCCTAAAAACACAATTAACCGAAGACATGAAAACCGCCATGCGTGCCAAAGACCAAGTATCTTTAAGCACCATCCGCCTGATTAATGCCGCCATCAAACAATTTGAAGTAGACGAGCGCACCGAGGCCGATGACGCCAAAGTCATCTCCATTCTGACCAAAATGGTGAAACAGCGCAAAGACAGCGCCAAAATCTATACTGAAGCCGGCCGCCAAGATTTGGCTGACAAAGAAAACGCGGAAATCGAAATCCTCAACCGCTACCTGCCGCAAATGATGTCCGCAGAAGAAATCAAAACTGCCGTGGAAGCAGCTGTTGCAGAAACCGGTGCATCAGGCATGGCCGATATGGGCAAAGTCATGGGTGTATTGAAAACCCGTCTGGCCGGCAAAGCCGACATGGGTGAAGTTAACAAGGTTTTGAAAGCCGCATTGACTGCCTAATCGTCAAACAAAAGGCCGTCTGAAAAATGATTTTCAGACGGCCTTTTTTATTATGCCCATCAAGCAGCGGTTACTTTGTCCTCATGACGCAACAAGGTAATCAAATCGCTGATACGTTTTTTCATGGAACGGCGATCGACGATTTGGTCGATTGCGCCCTTCTCCAACAAAAATTCTGCACGTTGGAAACCTTCCGGCAAGGTTTCGCGTACAGTCTGCTCGATAACGCGCGGACCGGCAAAACCAATCAGCGCATTAGGTTCTGCCAAAACCACATCACCCAAGAAAGCAAAGCTGGCAGACACGCCGCCCATGGTCGGGTCGGTCAATACGGAAATAAACGGCAGACGTTTTTCAGTCAGCAAATGCAAAGCCGCGCTGGTCTTCGTCATCTGCATCAAAGAGTTGACCCCTTCCTGCATACGCGCACCACCGGAAGCTGCCACGCAAATAAACGAACAATTATCTGCAACGGCACGGCGTACCCCCTGAACGAAACGCTCGCCCACAACCGAGCCCATAGAGCCGCCGATAAAACGGAATTCAAATGCAGCCACAACGACAGGCAGGCCGTTCATGGTGCCTCTCATAACAACCAATGCATCGTCTTCGCCGGTTGCTTTACGCGCAGCCGCGAGGCGGTCGGGATATTTTTTACTGTCTTTGAATTTCAGCGGGTCGGTCGGTTTAATATTGGCTGCAATCTCTTCACGGCCTTCTTCATCCAAAAGCAGATTCAAACGTTCGCGCGCAGAAAGCGGATTGTGATGATTACATTTCGGGCAGACTTCGCTGTTTTGCTTCAACTCGGTTGAATAAACCGTTGCCGAACAAGACGGACATTTGTGCCACAGGCCTTCAGGGACGCTGGACGAACTGCTTCGGTTTTTAATTTTCGGAGGAAGAATTTTATCTAGCCAGCTCATGAATGACTCCTTGGAATTCAGAATTCAGACGGCCTATTGAATGTAAGGCCGTCTGAAACAATGGAATAAAAAATTTAGCGAATCGCGTCTTTCAACTCTTTAACCAACACGCCTACCGCTTCAGCCTCGCTACCTGCGTGGCTTTCAATCTCTTTGACGATACGGCTGCCGACAATAACGGCATCCGCTACCGCGCCAATTTTACGCGCACTCTCCGCATTATTAATGCCGAAGCCGACACCGATCGGAATATTAATATATTTGCGCAAAAGCTCTATTTTACGCGAAACTTCTTCAGTATCCAAACTTGCCGCACCGGTTACACCTTTGAGCGATACATAATACACAAAACCACCAGCTACTTTGGCAATCGTTTGAATACGCTCTTCAGTTGTTGTCGGCGCAATAAGGAAAATACAATCAATACCTTGTGCTTTCAACGAGTCATGTAGCGGGGTAATGGTTTCTACCGGGGAATCCACAGTCAACACGCCATCTACGCCCGCGTCGGCAGCCGCTTGTGCAAACGCTTGATAACCCATTTTATGTACTGGGTTCAAATAGCCCATTAACACAATCGGCGTTTTATCATTGGTTTGACGGAACAAACGTACTGTTTCCAACACGTCGTGCAAAGAAACATGATTTGCCAACGCCCTTTCGGCCGCACGCTGAATGGTCGGACCATCCGCCATCGGGTCAGAAAACGGCACACCCAATTCCAAAATATCGGCACCGTTAGCCACCAGGCTGTGCATCAATGCCAGGGTCGTCTCAAGGTTGGGATCACCCACCGTAATATAAGGAATAAGTGCTTTTGCGCCATTGAGTGCTGAGAAAGTTTGTTGGATTCTGCTCATTTTCTGCTATCCATTTCATCGATTTGAATGTTGTCCGACAGCCTAATCTATTCTGCCGTTACATTTATTGTAAAAAACTTAGTCTGCCGCAAAAACAAATGGCCACTTTTCCCAATCGGCAAACAAGAGGCTAAGTATAACATTTACGGCTATTTCATAGAATCATTTGCAATCAAGATTCTGATATTTTGAAAGCAATATAAAACAATAAAGGCCGTCTGAAAACAATTCAAACAGCCTTTACAATAATCAATCATGCAAATCTTTGTATGCCTTCGCACTTTTGATCACAATTTCCTTATCGATTACGGCTTGACATGGTGGTTTTGTTGTTCAGAACCTAGATGACGCTCCAAATCAGACAAAATCTGCACCAGACCATGACGGACTTCTTCCGCATTAGCGGCAGGATTACCGTTTGCATCCAAAGCGCCACGGCTGAATGTATCGATATACGGTTCAAACGTATCTTTCAGTTTCAACAACTTAACTACATCTGAGCGCGTATATCGATCGCCACCGTATCCAATCACAACATTATTTTCATGTTGCCATTGAGCAAACTGAGCCGGGCTGATTTGCAACAATTGGCACATTTCATCCAACGTAAAATAACGCTTGGCAGGAATAACCGGATTATTGTTGTTTGTCATAGTAATGCTCCACCATGCCTTTGAGTTTTTGGCTGGCATGGAAAGTTACCACACGGCGTGCGGTAATCGGCACTTCTTCGCCTGTTTTAGGGTTACGGCCAGGGCGTTGAGGTTTGTCGCGCAATTGAAAATTACCGAAACCGGAAATTTTAATTTCTTCACCACGCGCCAAAGTGCTGCGGATTTCTTCAAAAAAGAGCTCGACGATTTCTTTGGCATCATTCTTGGTGACGTTGCTGACTTTGTCGACCAAAATATCAGCCAATTCTGCTTTAGTTAGTGTCATGTGTTTACCTTCATTCAAACTGGTGCAATTATTACCAAAATTCTTTTAAAAATCAAGTCCTCACCAAAAAATTAAATATTATTGGCAATTTTTGGCGACAACTTTTATCTTATTTTAAGCGCGAAGCTGTGCGTCTTTTTCGGCTGCCGCTTTAATCATTTTCGCAACCAAAGGCTCGATGACTTCATCTGTCAGCGTGTTTTCCATATCTTGCAAAATGATTTTGACGGCAACGCTCTTCATGCCTTCAGGCACGCCCGTACCGCGGTAAACGTCAAACACGCTGATTTCTTGAACCAGCTTGTTCGCCGCCGCTTTTAGGGCATTTAACAAATCATCATGCGTCACAGCTTCAGGCATTACAAATGCCAAATCTCGGCGTGCAGGTTGGAATTTGGATACGGGCTGATAACGGGTTTTCTCACGACCCAATACCGCATCCATATCAATTTCAAATACCAGCGGCGCTTGTGGCAAATCATATTTTTGCAGCCATTTCGGATGCAACTCGCCAACAAAACCAACTATTTGGCCGTCTGAAACGATATTGGCGGCACGACCAGGATGCAATGCAGGATGTTCGGTCTTAACAAAGGATACTTCTTTGTTTTTCAAGAGGCTCTCAACATCGGCTTTCATATCGTAAAAATCTACGTTGCGTGTTTTCTCGCCCCATTGCTCAGGCAACACGGAGCCATACCACAAACCGCCGATACTTTCGTTTTGAACAAATTGATCAGCCGAATCTTTGCTGAACACGCGAGCAATTTCAAATACGCGTACACGGTTTTGCTTACGGTTCAAATTGTTTTGCAAAACTTCCACCAAACCGCCAATAAGCGTAGAACGCATGACGGCATACTGCGCCGCCAACGGATTTTGCAGGCGGATAGGATGGGTATTGGCAGCAAAGTCTTGCTCCCATTGCTCATCCACAAACGCATAGCTGACCACTTCGCGGTAACCGCGTGCCGCCATTTCATTATAAACCGCAAAACGCGGGCGTTTGGTTTCAGGCAATGCCAACATTTTCAGACGGCCTGAAGTATAGTCGTCAGGAATATTTTCATAACCGTAAACACGGCCGATTTCTTCAATCAAATCGGCTTCAATTTCAATATCGAAACGGAAGCTAGGAGAAGTGACACGGAAGCCTTCTACGGTTTTCTCAGGCTGCAAACCCAAGTGTTGCAAGATAATTTCGACTTGCTCGGCAGAAATTTCAACGCCCAATACCGTTTTCAGACGGCCCAAACGCAATTCGACCTGTTTTGCCTCAGGCAATTTGCCTTGTGCCTCAACCATTTCACCGGCCGCGCCACCGCAAATCTGCAACACCAATTCGGTAGCACGCTCAATGGCATCAGCTTGCAAGCGGTAATCCACACCGCGTTCAAAGCGGAAAGAAGAATCCGAACCAAAACCGTATTGACGGGATTTACCGGCAATAATCTCAGGAGCAAACCAAGCAGCTTCCAATACAATATTTTGCGTCTCATCAGAAACCGCACTTGCTTCGCCGCCCATCAGACCGGCCAAGCTCAACACACCTTTTTCATCAGCGACCACCAGTGTATTGTCAGCCAAAGTAACCGTCTTCTCATTCAGGCACACCAAAGTCTCACCATTTTGAGCACGGCGGACAATCAAACTGCCCGACAGCTTATCGGCATCGAAAACATGCATCGGCTGACCAATTTCCAGCATGACATAGTTACCAATGTCCACTAATGCGGAAATGCTGCGGATACCGCTGCGTTCCAAACGTTGTTTCATCCAATCGGGAGTAGCCGCTTTCGCATTGACATTTTCAATAACGCGGCTGATAAAACGGCCGCAGTCTTCCGGTGCGTCAATACGGACAGCCTGTTTTTTCTTACTGCCGATAGAGGCCGTCTGAATTTCGACAGGCGTAAACGCACATTGCGTCAACGCAGAAACTTCACGCGCAATACCTTTAACACTCAAGCAATCAGCGCGGTTAGGCGTAATTTTCAGCGTAAACAGCGTATCGTCCAAATCCAAGTATTCGCGGATATTGGTACCGACGGGCGCATCTTCGGGCAGAATATGCAGACCGTCTACACCATCATCAGGCAAACCCAATTCATTGGTCGAACACAGCATACCGTTTGATGGTACGCCGCGCATTTTAGTCGGCTTAATTTTGAAATTGCCCGGCAAAACGGCACCCGGCAACGAACACGGCACTTTAATGCCCGGCTTGACATTCGGCGCACCACAAACAATCTGAACCAACTCGCCCGTACCGACATCAACTTGGGTAACGTTCAAACGGTCTGCATCAGGATGTTTCTCAACGGATTTTACTTCGGCAACAACCACGCCACTGAAAGCAGGGGCGGCAGTATCGATTTCTTCCACTTCCAAACCGGCCATGGTCAAAAGATGTTCCAGTTTATCGGCAGAAAGATCAGGATTGGCTTGGGTTTTCAGCCATGAATAAGGAAATTGCATATTATTTTCTCTACTATCAGGCCGTCTGAAACAAATTTTTATCAGACGAAATCAGTAATATCTATTCACTTTTTCAGACGGCCTATCAAAAGACCATCTGAAATTTATTTAAACTGCTTCAAGAAGTTCAAATCGTTATCGAAGAACAAGCGCAGGTCATTGACGTTGTAGCGCAACATGGCAAAGCGGTCGAGACCGATACCGAAAGCGAAACCGGTATATTTTTCAGGGTCGATATTGACGTTTTTCAATACGTTAGGATGTACCATACCGCAACCGCCTACTTCCAACCATTTGCCGTTTTCGCCCATGATGTCGATTTCGGCAGAAGGCTCGGTAAACGGGAAGAAAGACGGACGGAAACGCACTTGCAGGTCATCGCGTTCAAAGAAGCGACGGATAAAGTCAGTGAACACTGCTTTTAAGTCGGCAAAAGTGACACCCTCTTCTACCCACAAACCTTCGGCTTGATGGAACATAGGCGAGTGAGTGGCATCACTGTCCACACGGTAAACGCGGCCGGGAGCAATAATTCGGATAGGCGGCTCTTTTTTGTCGAGCATATAGCGGATTTGAATAGGCGAAGTGTGTGTACGCAAAACGTCGCCGTTTTCAACGTAGAAGGTATCTTGCATCGCGCGCGCTGGGTGATTTGCAGGAATATTCAAGGCTTGGAAATTATGGAAATCGTCTTCGATTTCAGGGCCGTCCGCCACTTCAAAACCCATACCATGAAACAGCTCAACCACACGTTGCAAAGTCAAAGTAACCGGATGCAAACCGCCAGATTCTTGCGCACGGCCCGGCAAAGTAATATCCAAGGCTTCTGCAGCCAATTGGGCTTGCAGCTTGGCTTCATTCAGAGCATCGCGTTTGGCATTAAAGGCCGTCTGAAACTGATTTTTGCATTCGTTGATGTGCGCGCCTATGGTTTTACGCTCTTCAGGAGACATTTGACCCAAAGTTTTCAAAAGTCCGGTCAATTCGCCGGTTTTACCAAGATAGCGTGCTTTAATTTGTTCTAAGGCATTGAAGTCTTGCGCGGCTTCAATAGCGGCAATACCTTCTGCAACGATACGGTTTACATTTTCCATAGTAGTTTATCGTCTGTTTGTTGATGGCAGGCCGTCTGAAACAACAAAGCCGTCTGTTGGGTTTGATTGCAAACCTGTTCAGACGGCCTTTTGTATTAGTGCGGCCAATCCGTTTGATAAGAGGGGCCTATTTTATCGCAAATCAGTATAAAAAAATAGAGTTTAAAGAAAGAAAATCAACTACATAGAGTTTCTTCCAAAAAAGAAAAAAGGAAGCATAAGCTTCCTTTTTAAATAATCTTATCGAATTAAGCAGCCAAAGCAGCTTTAGCTTTTTCAACCAATTGTGCAAATGCAGCTTTGTCGAATACAGCCAAATCAGCCAATACTTTGCGGTCGATTTCGATAGCAGCGCGTTTCAGGCCGTTCATGAATTTGCTGTAAGACAGACCATTTTCACGGGCACCTGCGTTGATACGAACGATCCACAGTTGACGGAATTGACGTTTGCGTTGGCGACGGTCACGGTATGCGTATTGACCGGCTTTCATTACCGCTTGTTTGGCAACACGGTAAACGTTTTTACGACGACCGCGATAGCCTTTGGCTAACGCGAAGACTTTTTGGTGACGAGCACGAGCGGTAACACCGCGTTTTACGCGTGGCATATTCTAAACTCCTTAAGCGTAGGGCAACATTTTAGCAACAGAAGCCAAATCGCGTGAATCCACCATAGCGGTGCCGCGCAATTGACGTTTAGTTTTAGTGGTTTTTTTGGTCAGGATGTGACTTTTGAACGCATGACCGCGTTTTACACCACCGTTACCCAGTACTTTAAAGCGTTTTTTCGCGCTAGACTTGGTTTTCATTTTAGGCATTGGAAAACTCCATTCGTTATTAGATAAGGTATAAGGGGGTTTTGAAATAAATTTCAAACACTTGAAACCCAAAATACCACGATTTTTGCCGCTAATTAAACCTTATAATTAAACCTTATCTCGAGCGGCAATCGAAATAAGCCTTGGATTATAGCTTTATTTTTTCTTAGGCGCAATCATCATCACCATTTGGCGGCCTTCCATTTTAGGGAAGGACTCGATTTGCGCTACTTCTGCCAAATCTTCTTTTACGCGCTCAAGCAGTTGGGCACCCAATTGTTGGTGGGCCATTTCACGACCGCGGAAACGCAATGTTACTTTGACTTTGTCACCATCGGCAAGGAAGCGGTTGATGTTGCGCATCTTGATTTGATAGTCGCCTTCATCTGTACCCGGACGGAATTTAATTTCCTTGATTTGTACCTGCTTTTGGTTTTTCTTGGCTTCGTCGCGCTTCTTGGCTTGTTGGTATTTGTATTTACCGTAATCCATCAGTTTGCATACAGGCGGTTTGGCAGTCGGAGAAATTTCTACCAAATCGACATCTTGCTCTTCGGCCATAGCCAGAGCTTCACGAACTGAAACGACACCAAGCTGATCGCCTGACTCACTGATTAATCGCACTTCTTTGGCGGTAATTTCACCATTGATTCGTGCTTCGCGTTCTTGAGCGATGATGAATACTCCTATAAAAATTAATGATTGACGAGGGCATCAGTGATTTCTTGCTGTAATTGTGCAATGAAATCATCTACATTCAAAGAACCCAAGTCTTCTGCTTTGCGGCGTACCGCAACTTTGTTTTCTTGTTTCTCTTTATCGCCGACAACGATTTGGTAAGGGAAACGGTATTGGCTGTTGTCGCGGATTTTGTAACCGATTTTTTCGTTACGCAAATCCAATTCGACACGGAAGCCTGCCGCCTGCAATTTGGCAGCTACTTCGCGACAATAATCTGCTTGGTTTTCAGTGATATTCATAATCACCATTTGAACCGGCGCAAGCCACAATGGGAATGAACCTGCATGGTTTTCAATCAGAATACCGATGAAGCGCTCCAGAGAACCCAAAATAGCACGGTGCAACATTACAGGACGCGCACGGTCGTTATTTTCGGTTACATATTCTGCATTCAAACGCTCCGGCAATACGAAGTCCAACTGCAAGGTACCACACTGCCAAGAACGACCCAAAGCATCTTTGACATGGTACTCAATCTTAGGACCATAGAATGCGCCTTCGCCAGGCAATTCTTCCCACTCTACGCCGCAAGCGGTCAATGCATCACGCAGGCCTTGTTCGGCCTTATCCCAAACTTCGTCAGAACCTGCACGTTGCTCAGGGCGGAGGGATAACTTCACAGCAACATCATGGAAGCCGAATTGTTTGTAAATGCGAACCAGCAATTCATTGAATGCGCGTGCCTCATCAACGATTTGATCTTCGGCACAGAAGATATGCGCATCATCTTGCACAAAACCGCGAACACGCATCAGACCGTGCAACGCACCGCTTGGTTCATTGCGGTGGCAAGAACCGAACTCAGCCAAACGCATTGGCAAATCGCGATATGAGCGCAAGCCGTTATTAAAAATTTGTACATGACCCGGACAGTTCATCGGTTTAACCGCGTATTCGCGTTTTTCGGAACTGGTCACGAACATATTGTCTTTATAGTTTTCCCAGTGGCCGGATTTTTCCCAGAAGGTTTTATCCATAATCTGAGGCGTTTTCACCTCTTTATAACCGGCAGCATTCAGCTCTTTGCGCATGTGCTGCTCAATCACTTGCCACAAAGCCCAGCCTTTAGGATGCCAGAACACCATGCCCGGCGCCTCATCTTGCAGGTGGAACAAATCCAATTGTTTACCCAGCTTACGGTGGTCGCGTTTTTCCGCTTCCTCGATGCGTTGGATATATGCTTTTAATTCGTCTTTACTTGCCCAGGCTGTACCGTAAATACGTTGCAGCATTTCATTGTTGCTGTCGCCGCGCCAGTATGCGCCTGCCAGTTTGGTCAGCTTGAAGTTTTTCAAGAAACGGGTATTGGGAACATGAGGACCGCGGCACATATCGACGTATTCTTGATGATGATACATACCCATTGCTTCCACTTCAGGCATGTCTTCAATCAGACGCAATTTGTACTCTTCGCCGCGATCTTGGAAAATTTTGATGGTTTCTGCACGGGGCGTCATCACTTTAACGACGTCATAGTCTTGTGCAATCAATTCTTTCATGCGCGCTTCGATGGCGGCTACATCATCAGGCGTAAATGGTTTTTCAGTTGCAATATCGTAATAGAACCCGTCTTCAATGACCGGGCCGATAACCATTTTGGCATCAGGGTAGAGCTGCTTGACCGCATGACCGACCAAGTGCGCACAGGAGTGGCGGATAATTTCCACACCTTCTTTGTCTTTAGGCGTAATGATTTGAACGTGGGCATCTTCGGTAATCGGATCGCAAGCATCCACCAATTTACCGTTAACCTTGCCCGCTACCGTTGCCTTTGCCAAACCTGCACCGATAGACGCTGCAATTTGCGCCACGGTAACGGGTGATTCATATTGGCGGACCGAACCGTCCGGCAAGGTAATGTTCAACATCAGAAAGCTCCAAAACATTAAAAAATAACGGCATAAAGCCGTTATGGAAATTTGGTAGGCACAATTGGACTCGAACCAACGACCCCCACCATGTCAAGGTGGTGCTCTAACCAACTGAGCTATGTGCCTTCATCTAAGTCGCTTATTGTAACGAAGCGTGTTCCCTTTTGCAAGCATCTGTAAATACTTTTCAGACGGCCTGGATATTTTTGTTTGATTTATGCCTCATTTTTTATTTCTTCTATTATTCAGGCCGTCTGAAGCATTGTTTTGACAAAGATAAAATCCAGCCGTCAACCAACGAAAAATCCTTTATAATCTGCCCTTTCATTTCGCACACACGCGAACGTCCAATCTATTATTACTATGCTCAAATTTACCTTACACAAAAAAGATGGTCATGCCCGACGCGGCACTTTGGAACTGAACCACGGCAAAATCGAAACGCCTGTATTTATGCCGGTCGGCACTTACGGTTCGGTCAAAGCGATGAACCCGCAAAACCTGCATGACATCAAAGCACAAATCATCTTAGGCAACACTTACCATCTGTGGCTACGCCCAGGCTTGGAAGTCATCGAACAATTCGGCGGCCTGCACGAATTTATCGGTTGGGACAAGCCGATTTTGACCGACTCGGGCGGCTTCCAAGTATTCTCGTTGTCCGACATGCGCAAGCTGACCGAAGAAGGCTGTACATTCCAAAGCCCGATCAACGGCGACAAACTATTCCTCTCGCCCGAAGTGTCGATGAAAATCCAAACCGTATTGAATTCCGACATCGTGATGCAGTTGGACGAGTGCACTCCTGGCGAAGCAACACACAGCCAAGCGCAAAAATCGCTGCAAATGAGCCTGCGCTGGGCGGAGCGAAGCAAAAAGGCTTTTGAAGACCTGAAAAACCCAAATGCCCTGTTTGGCATTGTACAAGGCGCAATGTATGAAGATTTGCGCGAAGAATCGCTGAAAGGTTTGGAAGAGCTCGACTTCCCCGGCTTGGCCATCGGCGGCTTGTCCGTTGGCGAACCCAAGCCCGAAATGTACCGCATGTTGCGCTCCGTCGGCCCTATCCTGCCGGAACACAAGCCACATTATTTGATGGGCGTCGGCACGCCTGAAGACTTGGTGTACGGCGTGGCACACGGCGTGGATATGTTCGACTGCGTCATGCCCACCCGCAATGCGCGTAACGGCTGGCTGTTTACCCGTTTTGGCGATTTGAAAATCAAAAACGCCAAACACAAACTCGACAAGCGTCCGATTGATGAAAGCTGCACCTGCTACGCCTGTCAGAATTTCAGCCGCTCCTACCTGCACCACCTGCACCGAGTCGGCGAAATCTTGGGCGCACAGCTCAACACCATCCACAATCTACACTTCTACCAAGTCATCATGGCAGAAATGCGCGAAGCCATCGAACAAGGCAAATTTGCCGATTGGCAGGCGCAATTCCATGAAAACCGCGCCCGTGGTGTGGATTAATCCTTTTAAAGGCCGTCTGAAACCAGGTTTTGAGTCAAACTGCTTTTCAGACGGCCTCAATATTCTTCATTAATAAAGCACAATCATGTCCCGTTTCCATACCGAACCGGCCCTAGCCTATACCGCACAAAACCGTACCGCCGTCCTGCTGCTCAACCTCGGCACGCCCGACGCACCCACTGCTGCCGCAGTCAAGCCTTACTTGAAAGAATTTCTGTCTGATCAACGCGTTGTCGAATTACCCAAGCTCTTATGGCAACCGATATTGCGCGGCTTGGTATTGACCTTTCGCCCCAAAAAAAGCGCGCATGCCTATGAGAAAGTTTGGTTTAAAGAAGGTTCGCCGCTTGAGGTTTACACACACCGCCAAGCAGAAGCCCTGGCCAAACATTTGCCCGATGTCATCGTCCGTCATGCCATGACTTACGGCAACCCGAGCGTTGCCGACGTTTTGGCGGAACTCAAAGCCCAAGGCGTGGGCAAATTGCTGGTCATCCCGCTTTATCCTCAATATGCCGGCTCTTCCACCGGCGCGGCTTTGGACAAAGTGTTTCAAGAATTATTGCTGCAACGCAACCAAATGAGCATCCGCACCGTCTCCCGTTATTACGACGATGCCGCTTATATTCAAGCCATGAAGCAGCATATTGAAGCCTATTGGGCCCAAAACGGACGCGGCGAAAAACTGATGTTGAGTTTCCACGGCATTCCGCAAAAGCATCATGACGACGGCGACCCCTATCCTGACGAGTGCCACCATACCGCCAAACTGCTCGCGCAGGCATTGGGCTTGTCCGAACAAGAATACATCGTTTCTTTCCAAAGCCAGTTTGGCAAATCCCAATGGGTCAAGCCCAGCACACAAGCCCTGTTTGATGAACTTCCGAAACAAGGCACGACCAAACTCGACGTCTTCTGCCCCGGTTTCATGGCCGACTGCCTCGAAACCATGGAAGAAATCGCCATTATGGGACGCGAACAATTCCACGCCGCCGGCGGCAAAGAATACCGTTACATCCCCTGCCTCAACGATTCCGCCGACTGGATTACCGCACTTGCCCAATTAAGCCGGGCCAATCTGCAAGGCTGGATTTGACCTAAACCAAAGGCCGTCTGAAAAATCCACTTTCAGACGGCCTTTAGCGTTATCATCAAGTTATTCAAACGCAAACCAAGCGTGTAGCCATCAAAAACACTACTCAAAAAGGAACACATCATGACTGCACTCCGCCCTATCCTGCTCCTCCTGACCGCACTCAGCCTCCCAACCGCTTTTGCCGCTGATGCCACGCTGATGAGCAAAGGACAAAAGATTTACGAAACCAACTGCGCCGCCTGCCACGGCAAAAAGGGCGAAGGCCGTGGCGCCATGTTCCCGCCACTGTTCCAGTCCGACTATATCAACAAAAAACCGCAAGTCCTGTTGCAAAGCATGACCAAGGGCATCAACGGCCCGATTAAAGTGAACGGCAAACCTTACAACGGCTTCATGCCTTCTACCGCCATCAATGATGCCGATGTTGCCGCCGTCGCCACTTACATCATGAACGCCTTTAATAATGGCGGCGGTACGATTACTGAAGCAGATGTCAAAAAATCTCACGGGAAAAAATAAAACGTCTCTCCCCTAAAGGCCGTCTGAACATTTCAGACGGCCTTTTCTGTACGACACATTTTGTTTCTATGTATATGGTTACGCAACATCAACAAACATACGCAAAAAACCGTCAAACCAAAAAAAGCATATGCGTTTTGTGTTAAAGTAAACATTATTTATCGGCTGTTTTGCGTCCAGGCCGTCTGAAAGGTTTTATCTTATGAACTTTTTCCGCAAGACTGTTTTATTTTTAGTCGTCCTCTCCATATTTGCCGCCTGCGGCTCCTTTATTTCCCAATACGTTTTGGGCATGAACCCATGCGTATTGTGCATCCTGCAACGCTTGTGCGTATTGGGTGTCGGGCTGTTGGCCATTGTTACGGCGTTCAGTTCTCAATCTTCCAAATTTGCCCGTTCGCTCTCGGCATTGTTGATTGCTGCTCCGGCCGTCTACGGCGCCGGTGTCGCCGCCTATCAAATTTGGTTGCAAAGCCTGCCGCCCGGCACCGCCCCTTCTTGCGGCGCACCTTGGACCTTCCGTCTGCGCGACTGGCCTTTGTTCGATTGGTTTGAACCCATCGTCCGCGGCTTTGGCAACTGCGCCGAGCCGGACTATCTATTCGGCGTCGCCCTGCCGGTGTGGAGTGTTTTATATTTCAGCTTCGTCGTATTGCTGCTGCTTTGGGCTTGGTTGAAAACCAGAAAAATCTGATTGGTTTCAATATAAAAAGGCCGTCTGAAATTTCAGACGGCCTTTTGTTCTTTAAACCATTAGTCCAGATTCAACACGGCAGAAGTGTAAACGTCTTGTACGTCGTCCAAATCTTCCAATGCATCAATCAGTTTTTGCATTTTAACCGCATCTTCACCGCTCAACTCGGTTTCGTTTTGAGCACGCATGGTAACGTCGCCGTCAACAGATTTGTAGCCTGCAGCTTCCAAAGCCGCTTTCACGCCTGCCCAGTCGTTCGGCGCGGTAATCACTTCGATGGAACCGTCGTCGTTGGTGATCACGTCTTCCGCACCGGCTTCCAAAGCTGCTTCCATCAGCGCATCCTCGTCAACGCCCGGTTCAAACACCAAATAGCCTTGATGAACGAAGTTGAACGCTACGCAGCCGTCGGTACCCAAGTTACCGCCGTTTTTAGTGAACGCGTGACGCACATCGGCAACGGTACGGGTTTTGTTGTCGGTCAGACAGTCCACCATCAAAGCCGCGCCGCCGATGCCGTAGCCTTCGTAACGCAACTCGATGTATTCCACGCCTTCCAGATTGCCCGTACCTTTATCGATGGCACGTTGCACGTTGTCTTTAGGCATATTGTTTTCGGCGGCTTTTTCCAAAGCCAGGCGCAGGCGCGGGTTTGCGCCGGGATCGCCGCCGCCCATGCGGGCAGCAACGGTAATTTCTTTAATCAGACGGGTGAAGATTTTGCCGCGTTTGGCATCTTGTCGGGCTTTTTTGTGTTGGATATTTGCCCACTTACTATGACCTGCCATATTGATTCCTTTCGTTTTTTCACGCGCTGAGGCGGGATGTGCTTTATTTGTAAGGCGTGCATTTTATCATAAGTTGCCTTTACCCAAAATATTCAGACGGCCCGAATATTTGCAAAAACAGGCCGTCTGAAAAACAAAGAATCTTTTTTAAAGATGCATATTTGCGGCAAACCTTTGTCAGTTTTCCGTTTTAATTCACGAAGGTTTACGGTATGATGACAAAATCGGTCAGGATTGTTAACAACTTAACCGGTATTAAACGGCAAAACGGCCTGCTCGCCCTTGTTGCCAACCGCGAAAATGAACGGGAGTAGTTGCCCGTATCATTTTCTTTTTATTTGTTTTTCTTAAAGGTTATATTATGGAAGAAATATTGTCTGCTCTGGTGGGTGCAGTCAATCTGGTTCTTTGGGACTACCTGCTGATTTATGCCTTAATCGGTATCGGCCTGTTTTTTACCCTGTACTTGGGCGCGCCGCAAGTGACCAAATTGGGGACGGGTTTCAAATCTGTTTTCGGCGGCTTGTTCAGCAAAAAAGACAAAGACCACGAAGGCAAATCCCTGTCTCAATTTCAAGCGCTTGCTGTGGCGATTTCCGCGCAAATCGGTACCGGTAACGTTGCCGGTGTCGCCACTGCGATTACCGCCGGCGGCCCGGGTGCCATTTTTTGGATGTGGCTGTCTGCCATTTTGGGCATGTCCACCATTTTTGCAGAAGCCGTTTTGGCGCAAAAATACCGCGTGGTCAGCCACGGCAAATACATCGGCGGCCCTGCGTTTTACATCACGCACGGCCTGACCCCGAAAATCGGCCGGGGCGCGGCACGTTTCCTGTCCGGCTTTTTCTCCATTGCCTTGATTATCGCGCTGGGCTTCATCGGTAACGCGACCCAATCCAACTCCATCGCTTCGGCCATGAATTTGGCTTTCGATATTCCTCCGATGGCTGTCGGCATTGCTTTGGCGGTATTCGCCGGCCTGATCATCATCGGCGGCATCAACCGCATTGCCGGTATCGCGCAATTTGTCGTGCCGTTTATGGCGGTGATTTACATCTTGTGTGCCGTAATTATTTTGTTCAAATTCTCCGACCACATCATCCCGATGTTCCACAGTATCTTTGTTGCTGCCTTCAATCCTGAAGCAGTATTGGGCGGTGCGGCCGGTATCGGTATGCGCGAAGCTGTCCGCTTCGGCGTGGCACGCGGCCTGTTTTCCAATGAGGCCGGTATGGGTTCGACTCCGCACGCTCATGCGACCGCCAACGTCAAACACCCTGTGCAACAAGGTATGGCCGCGTTTATCGGTATCTTTATCGATACGCTGATGGTCTGCACGGCAACCGCGCTGATTATCCTGCTGACCGACGCTAACTTGTCTGGCGAAACTGGCGCGGCGGTTACCCAACTGGCGTTTAATAAAGCCTTCCCTGGTTTCGGTTCGCAACTGCTCGCCGTCTGTCTGACCTTCTTCGCCTTTACCACCATCATCGGCTGGTACTACTTCGGCGAATCCAATATCCGCTTCCTGTTCCGCGGCAAACACTTGGGCATCTACCGCGTGCTGGTTTTGGTGGCCATCGTATTGGGTACATTGGGCAAAGTGGATTTGGTTTGGAGTATGTCCGATATGTTCAACGGCTTTATGGTCTTGCCGAACTTAATCGCCCTCTTCCTGCTACGTAAGGAAATCCGTGCGGTTTACGATGATTATCTGGCACAAACCAAAGCCGGCAAAGAGTTGACCTACAACTATGAATTCCACGAATTCCACGACAAAAACCCAGGTTGACGACAAACAAAAACCTCTCAGTCAAACTGAGAGGTTTTTTTATTTCAGGCCGTCTGAATCTACAACACATAAAAATAAATGCTGATAAATTGCGTCAAACTGCCTGCCAAGACAAACAAGTGCCAAATACCGTGGCCGTGGCGGATTTTCGTATCGTTGATAAACCAATAAATCCCCGCGCTATACAACACGCCGCCCAACACCAGCCAAAATAATCCGCCCGCCGAAAGCGATTTTATCAGCGGCCATACCGCCACTACAATCAACCAGCCCATCAACACATAAATCACCATCGACAGTAGCCGCTTCTCGCTTTTGCGCCCAATCGTCAGCTCCTGAACAATGCCCAGCAAAGCCAGCCCCCACGACACGCCGAAAAGCGACCAGCCCCAACCGCCCTGAAGGGTAATCAGCGTAAACGGCGTATAGCTGCCAGCAATCAAAAGATAAATCATACAATGATCGACCTTTTGCAAAATCGCCTTGGCTTTCGGCTGCGGAATGCTGTGGTATAAGGTTGAACCCAAATACAGAAGCAACAGGCAGACTCCGTAAGTCAGTGCACCGGCAATCCGATAGCCGTCCGCCGATTCCACCGCTTTCACCAGCATCAGCACCAACGCCGCCACTGCCAATAAGAAACCGGCCAAATGGCTGTACGCATTAAATCTCTCGCCGTGATACATAAACCATTCTCATTTATAAAAGACCAAAGTGTACGCCAAGACAGGCGCTTCGTCAGAGAAATCGGGTTAAAAATAAGTTAAAGTGCAAAGGCCGTCTGAAAACACACTCGGGCAATATAACAAAAACATCTTTGCAACAAACAAACCATTCTTTCCTTTTTTCAGACGGCCTCACTAAAGTATCGACTGTCGCCAAGGTTGCAAAGAGAGAAAAAATGTCTATCCAAAACCACCACCTCGACTGGCTCGAGGCCGAATCCATCTACATCATCCGCGAAGTCATTGCCAATGCCCAAAATCCGGCCTTGCTGTTTTCCGGCGGCAAAGACTCCGTCGTATTGCTGGCGCTTGCCGTCAAAGCCTTCCAAATCGAAGGCCGCCCGCTGAAGCTGCCGTTCAAACTCCTGCACGTCGATACCGGCCACAACTACCCCGAAGTGATTCAGTTCCGCGACGACACGGTTGCGCGTACCGGCATACAACTTGTGGTCGGCAGCGTAGAAGAGTCCATCCGCAAAGGCAGCGTCGTCTTGCGCCGAGAAACTGATTCTCGCAACGCCGCCCAAGCCGTTACGCTGGTTGAAACCATCGAAGAACAAGGCTTTGATGCGTTGATGGGCGGCGCGCGCCGTGATGAAGAAAAAGCGCGCGCCAAAGAACGCATCTTCTCTTTCCGCGACGAGTTCGGCCAATGGGATCCCAAAAACCAACGTCCCGAATTATGGTCGCTCTACAATACGCGCCTGTTCCAAGGCGAAAACATGCGCGTTTTCCCGATTTCCAACTGGACGGAATTGGACATCTGGCAATACATTGCACGCGAAAAACTCGCCCTGCCGCCGATTTATTACGCCCACAAACGCGAAGTTGTCGAACGAAACGGCCTGCTCGTTCCCGTTACCCCGTTGACCCCCAAACGCGAAGGCGAAGTTGCCCAAATCCGCGATGTCCGTTTCCGCACCGTCGGCGATATTTCATGCACCTGCCCTGTTGCCAGCACCGCCGCCACGCCGGAAGACATCATTGCTGAAACCGCCGCCGCGACCCTTTCCGAACGCAGCGCCACACGCATGGACGACCGCGTATCGGAAGCGGCAATGGAAGAGCGCAAAAAACAAGGCTATTTCTAAGCCGATTTTTCAGACGGCCCATATATTTCAAACCCGAACAACACGGCAACGCCATCCGCTGCTGCCGTGTTGTTTGCTTTACTATTCTTGCAAATATCATTTAACAACAAAAGCTTAATCAACCATCCTTACCAAGCGGCAAACAATAAAACATAAACAAACATGGTATAATAAACGCTTACAGGCAGAGATTTAGACAAAAGTCTCAGGCCGTCTGAAGGAGGAGAAACATGAATCGACGCGTTTATATCGTACATGGCTTTGAAGGCAATCCGCACGGCAACTGGTTTGACTGGCTTTGCGCCCAAATCAAAAGTATCGGCGCACAAGCAATCTCCCTCGCCATGCCCAATCCCGACAAACCAAGCACGACCGCGTGGCAGTTTACCCTTGACCAGCACATCGGCAAGCCCGATGCCCATACCTTCCTAGTCGGCCACAGCCTCGGTTGCATTACCCTCCTTCACTTCCTCAGCCGCCAACAACCGCAAAAAATCGGCGGTCTGCTGCTTGCCGCAGGTTTTGCCGATACGTTGCCTCCCCTGCCCGCACTCGATGCCTACATTAAAGCAGCGTCCCCCGATTTCGACATCCTGCGCAAAATCGACATGCCAAAACACTGCCTGGTTTCCGACAACGACACCCATGTTCCGCCCGAACTGACTTTGGACATGGCGGCCAAACTCAAAAGCCCTGTTACCCATATTCCCGAAGGCGGCCATTTGATGGCTTCGGACGGCTTTACCCAACTGCCACAGGCTTGGGAAGTGCTGAAACCCATGTTGACCGAATAAACACGCAATATAATTTGGTTTTCAGACGGCCTGGTGAGCCTCCCTTCCCCATAACAGGCCGTCTGAACAACAATAAAAAACAACCTGCCCTTTCAAGCAGGTTGTTTCTTTTTATGTCTCATTGCCGGCAAATTTAATATTGCACCGTCCATTCAATCTCGCCGCCGGCCCTCATCGGTACAAGCTCGCCATCGCCGTAAGGTACGCTGGCAGGAACGGTTTGCGTTTGTTTGACCAATGTGATGGTATCGGAATTTTCAGGCAGGCCGTAGAAACGCGGGCCGTTTTTAGAAGCAAAGGCTTCCAGTTTGTCCAACACGCCTGCTTTCTCAAACACTTCGGCATAAAGCTCAATGGCAGTCATCGCGCTGAACATACCGGCGCAACCGCAAGCATTTTCTTTGGCAGTTTTGGCATGTGGCGCAGAGTCCGTGCCGAGGAAGAATTTGTGCGCCTTCTCGCTGGTAACGGCGGCAACCAAAGCCTGACGGTGGGTTTCGCGTTTGAGTACGGGCAGGCAGAAATGATGAGGGCGTACGCCGCCGACCAAAAGGTCGTTGCGGTTGAGCAGCAAGTGTTGCGGCGTCACAGACGCGGCCACATTATCGCCTGCTTCCAATACCAATCGGGCTGCCTCGGCAGTGGTGATGTGTTCAAATACGACCTTGAGGTTGGGCACTTGCGCCAAAACCGGCTTCATCACGCGTTCGATAAAGGCGGCTTCGCGGTCGAAAATATCAATTTCAGGATCGGTAACTTCGCCGTGAACCAAGAACAAAATGCCCTGTTTCGCCATTTCTTCCAACACGGGAATCAGCTTAAACAAGTCGGTCACGCCGGAATCGGAATTGGTGGTCGCGCCTGCCGGATAGAGTTTGAAAGCCACGATACCGGCAGCCTTGGCTTCACGCACAAGTTCGGGAGTGGCATTGTCGGTCAAATAAAGCGTCATCAACGGCTGGAAGGTGCTGCCTTCTGGCAGGGCGGCCATAATGCGCTCTTTGTATGCTTGGGCATCGGCAACGCTGACGACGGGCGGCTTCAGGTTGGGCATGATAACCGCGCGGCCCATTTGTCGGGCGGTGTATGGGGCAACAGCTTTGAGCGCGTCGCCGTCGCGCAGGTGTAAGTGCATATCGTCGGGGCGGATGATGGTCAGGGTTTGCATAGCTTACTTTCGAGTGGTTTGGTTTGATAATGTTTCAGACGGCCTTTATTCGGCGGTAACGGTTTCTATTAATTTGATGTTTCAATCGTCAACCGGCCTAAGGCAAAACGGCGGCCTTATTGTCGTAAGAATGATGAGTCAGATAAAAAACAGCCTGTACCGGAAAATACTCGGACGACGTTGTTTTGACGGTCAGCAAGGTTTCTTTCGGGCTGCCGGACGCGCGCCATGCGTAGGAAATCTGACGCATAGGCAACGGGGTTTCCGCCAAATTATCGGCACGCAATTCAGCGTTCAAACCTTGCGGCGGATTTTCTGCCAAAGCCAAAAATTGTTTGAAAATCAGATGGTCGTCGGCTTTAGCCGTGCGCACGCTGCAACTGTTTTCAGTCAGGCTCAAATAATAATCCGCGCCGTTTACCGTTTTCTTCCAAATGCTTAATGCCTCCAAATCCATCATTCCGGCAGGCAAATCGGCAATATCTTTTTTCGACAATAAAACCAGCTTGTTGGCATTGGCAAACTCGCCGACAAGGGCGGCATCGCCGTCTGCGGCCACGCAGCTTTGGCGGAACAAGTCGGTTACATTTTGGGCATAATCGGCAGCGTTCTGCGGTGAAACGCCTTCATTGCCGCATGCACTCAGGCAGACGGCCAATACGGCGGCAGACAACGCGACGGCTTTAGACATTTCAGACGGCCTTTATTTGTGTTTCAACACCAGCTTGAACACGCCGTCGGCCTCGCTCGATTCCAACAAAACATGTCCGGTCTGACGGCAAAACGCTTCAAAATCGCCGGGCGCACCGCCATCGGTGGCCAATACGGTCAGCACTTCGCCCTCCTGCATTTGCGCCAAAGCTTTTTTGGCACGCAAAATCGGCAGCGGGCATTTCAAACCGATGACATCCAGAGTTTGTGTATTCATGATGAAAACTCGTCATATTAATCAGAATTAACGTCAATTATACCGCACTTACTTGCACCCCACCCTGCAAGCCCATAAAATAAAGCCGTTTTTCACTTTGGAGCTGTCTATGCGCCGTTTTGCCCTTCTCGCTCTCAGCCTTGCCGCGACTCAAGCATTTGCTTTGGGTTTCAGCCAAAAGGATACGCTGACCAACACGCGTTATCAGGAAAGCCCTGAAGAAGTTGCCGCACGCGAATTTAAAGAACACAAAGCCGAGTTGCCGCCCCTGCCCGATACCCAATCGGGGGATTGGTTCGACCTCTATGTCAACGAAACCTACGGCAAGCAGCCCAAAATCCTGCTCAGCAGCCTGCAAATCATGCCTGCGCCGGACAACAGCATCCGCTACGTCTTGAACGTGCGCTCCGACAAAGGCTACGACAACCTCTCCGTCGAAGGCCTCTATTGCGCCCGCACATCCTTTACTTACAGCAACGACAAGCGTTCGTCTTATAAAATATTCGCTTACGGCGATACAGTAAACCGCCGCTGGATTGAGCCGCGCAAAGGCGATTGGAAGCTGATCGGCAATGCGTTCAGCCGCAACGACGCCCTGCACACTGCGCTGTATCAGGCATTCTGTATCGACGGCATGCCGACAACGGTCGAAGGTTTGGTACAACGTTTGAAAGAACGTGGCGGCCGTCACGGTACCACGCTGAGCAACCACGACAAATAAACTGCTTTAATCAACAAAAAGGCCGTCTGAAATTTTTCAGACGGCCTTATCTTTCTAGACGGCTTAGAATTTGTGATACAGGCCTACAGAAGCGGCTTTTTGTTCAATACCGCCTTTGTTGGCTGCAGTCAGACGGGTTTTGTTGCCGACTTTCAGATACGCCAGTTGGGCGACTACGCCGGTGCGTTTGCTGAAGGTGTATTGGCCGCCGACAACGACTTGGTCGAATTTATCCACCAATTTTTCGCCACTGTTCACGCCCTTGGCAGGCCAGCCGTGCGCGTAAGTAATGCGTGGGGTCACGTTGCCCAATTTGTAGCCGACAGTTACCGCTGCATCAACCACTTTCACAGCTTCAGATTTGCCTGAGTCGGCAGTAATGTCACTACCCTTGTACTGATTAAAACCATCGGTGAAATAACCTAAATATTCGTTGCCTGTCTCATGGCCTTTGGCATAGTGTACGCCGCCACCGACAAAGAGATTGTCTTTATCGTAATAAGTTTCGACTTTGGCAATTTGCGCCGCTTTGACTTTGCCTGATTTGTCAGTGTACGCGCCGTTGTAGTGGCCGTAAGCAGCATTGGCGGTAAAGCCGTTTTTAGAGAAGCTCACGCCGCCGGTGTATTGGTCTTTGGCCGGTTTGGTGTGCGTGTATTTGTCTGAAGGATTGCGGTTGTCGCGCGGTGCGTAAGACACGTTGAATTTGAATCCGCCGAAATCCGGGCTGTCGTAGCGTACGGCGGCGTTACGATTGCCGGTACGGGTAAAGATGCCCAAGCCTGCGGCATTGGTTTTGTACATCCATGGATCGATGGTGTCCATTTCGTTCAACATATTGCTGAGTTTACCAGCGCGAATCTTACCGAAGTTACCTTGCAGGCCGATGAAGGAGTCACGAGTGGCAAAACCTTGGGAACCGCCAGTAATGGCCGTTTTTTGTTCAACTTGCCAAATGGCTTTTAAATCGCCGCCCAAGTTCTCGCTGCCTTTGAAACCGATACGGGAGGTATTGTCATTGATGCTGGTTGCGGTAGAGCTGATTTCAGAACCTGCGTCACCTTTGATTTTGACCTGACCGACGGTCACGCTGCTTTTGATTTGACCATACAGAATCACTTCTGCAGATGCAGCCAGCGGCAAACCGGCAATAACCAAAGCGATAATCGATTTTTTCATTATTCTCTCCAAAACAAAGTTAAAATCTCGTGAAAACACGTTTAGCAATATTAATGTTTTCCAACGCTACAAACAACTACTTTCATCTTGAGAAATACTTTTATTTATTAGAGTTTAGACTTTTTACAACATAATCAAATAAAACAGGCCGTCTGAAAGAAATTTCAGACGGCCTCTCCTATTCAAAGTCACGGCAAGGACAATCATCCCCCTTATTGCAATCATTTAATCAAAAATGATTGCTTGATAAATGTTTGCCATATATCAACCCAACATTCTCCGATTGCCACTATCATTAACTTTCTTCTTATGAAGAAGTTTTTTTATATCAATAATTTATTTGGTATGAATTTTTCCTTTTACCTAATGTGAATAAACAGGAGCCCTTATGTTGAAAAAACACCTCTTTTTATCTTTGCTAATGGCTGTCTCCGCTACAACGGTATCCGCCGAAACCCATCATGCACATTGGTCTTACACAGGTGAAAACGATGCTGCACACTGGGGCGACTTGAGTGAAGACTTTGCCGTCTGCAAAACAGGCAAACAGCAATCTCCTGTGGACTTCTCCGCAACAAAAGCAGTAAAAGGCAAACAACCGGTATACCGTTACAACGTCGCCGACTACAAAGTAGAAAATAACGGCCATACCCTTCAAGCCACGCCGCAAGGTAAGGCACAAACCATCGTGATTAACGGTAAAACCTATACCTTCAAACAATTCCACTTCCATACACCGAGCGAACATACTTTCAAAGGCAAACATTTCCCGATGGAAGCGCATTTCGTCCATCAAGCCGAAGACGGTACTTTGGCGGTCATCGGCTCTGTATTTAAACCGGGCAAAAACAATCCTGCCTTGTCCGCACTCACTGCCAAAAAACTGAAAGCGGGCGAATCCGTAGATTTGAAAAACTTGAATATCCAAGCCCTGCTGCCTAAAGATAGCAAGTCCTTCCAGCTGAAAGGCTCGCTGACAACGCCGCCTTGCAGCGAAAACGTGACTTGGGTTGTCTTAAAAACTCCGGTTCAAGCAGATGCGACGCAGTTCAAAGCCATGCGCGACATTATCGGCGGCGAAAACAACCGTCCCGTACAACCTTTGAACGACCGCGAAGTCAATGAAGACAAATAACTTCTAAGGCCGTCTGAAAACAAAAAAGCACCCGGATAACGGGTGCTTTTTCAATCACATCAATCAGGCTTTTTTGTTACCCAACGCGGCTTTCACAAACGCGGTAAACAAAGGGTGGCCTTTGCGCGGATTGGAAGTAAATTCCGGATGGAACTGACACGCGAAGAACCAAGGATGATTTGGCAATTCGATGGTTTCAACCAAACGCTCGCGGCCTGCGGATACGCCGCCGATGACCAAACCGGCTTTTTCCAACTGAGGAACGTAGTTGTTGTTAACTTCGTAGCGGTGGCGATGGCGTTCGCGGATATGTTCGCTGCTGTAGATTTTTGCGGCAAGGCTGCCCGGTTTGAGGTCAACTTCTTGCGCACCCAAACGCATGGTGCCGCCCAAATCAGCAGACTCGTCACGGGTTTCGACGCTGCCGTCGGCAGTTTGCCATTCGTCAATCAGGGCAACGACAGGCGCGGCGCATTTCAAGTCAAACTCAGTAGAGTTCGCACCTTTCAAACCTGCCACGTCGCGGGCGTATTCGATCAGGGCAATTTGCATGCCCAGGCAGATGCCCAAGTATGGTACGTTGTTTTCACGCGCATAGCGTACGGCGGCAATTTTGCCTTCCACGCCGCGTGAACCAAAGCCGCCCGGCACCAAAATCGCGTCCATGTCTTTGAGCATGGAAACGTCGCCATTGCCCTTCTCGATGCTTTCGCTGTCGACGAAGGTAATTTGTACATCGGTTTCAGTGTGAATACCGGCGTGTTTTAGGGCTTCTATCAATGATTTGTAGGACTCGGTCAAATCAACGTATTTGCCGACCATCGCGATTTTGACGGTATGTTTCGGATTTTGAATCGCGTGAACGATTTTCTTCCATTCGGTCAAATCGGCTTGTTTGACATTCAGTTGGAGCTGCTCGGTAATAATGCTGTCGATGCCTTGGTTGTGCAGCATTTCGGGGCATTCGTAAATGCTGTCCACATCGTAGCTGCCCACGATGGCACGTTCTTCAACGTTACAGAACAATGCAATCTTACGGCGCTCGTCCGCAGGCATTTCTCTGTCCATACGGCAGATCAGGATATCCGGTTGCAAACCGATGCTCAACATTTCTTTAACGGTATGTTGGGTCGGTTTGGTTTTGATTTCGCCGGCAGCGGCAATGTAAGGAACATAGCTCAAGTGAGCAAACAATGTATTGTTGCGGCCGAGCTGGCTGCGCATTTGGCGGATGGCTTCCAAGAAAGGCAAAGATTCGATATCGCCGACTGTACCGCCGATTTCGACAATCGCCACATCATAACCGGCCGCACCTTCGTGGATGCGGCGTTTGATTTCATCGGTAATATGCGGAATCACTTGTACGGTACCGCCCAAATAGTCGCCGCGGCGCTCTTTGGCAATTACGTTTTCATAGACTTGGCCGGTACTGAAGCTGTTGCGGCGGGTCATGGTGGCGTTGATGAAACGCTCGTAGTGACCGAGGTCGAGGTCGGTTTCCGCTCCGTCATCGGTCACGAATACTTCGCCGTGTTGAAACGGGCTCATGGTACCCGGGTCAACGTTGATATACGGGTCGAGTTTAAGCATGGTCACGTTCAAACCGCGTGACTCGAGAATGGTAGCAATAGAAGCGGCGGCGATACCTTTACCCAAAGAAGATACAACGCCGCCGGTTACGAAAATAAATTTAGTCATGATGTGATACCCATGTTGGAATGTGTGATTTTAACTTGAAGCAGCATATTCTGGCAAACGGCAAAAGCTTCAGGCCGTCTGAAAACAGCGTTTTCAGACGGCCTTATCATGCTGATTCTGTATATCAGCGTAGCTCGCGGCGCAGGATTTTGCCGACGTTGGATTTTGGCAACTCGTCGCGGAATTCGATGTCTTTCGGCACTTTATAAGCAGTCAATTCTTTGCGGCAGAAATCGATCAGCTCTTCCTTGGTCAAAGACGGGTCTTTGCGTACGACGAAAACTTTAATCGCTTCGCCGGTTTTCTCGCTTGCCACACCGATACAGGCGACTTCCAAGACTTTGTCGTTGCTGGCCACCACTTCTTCGATTTCGTTCGGATATACATTGAAACCGGATACCACAATCAAATCTTTTTTGCGGTCCACCAGCTTCAGCCAGCCTTTTTCATCCATCACGGCAATATCACCGGTCTCCAAAAAGCCGCGTGCATCGATTGCTTTGGCGGTTTCTTCCGGACGGTTCCAATAGCCTTTCATCACTTGCGGGCCGCGCACCCACAATTCGCCCGGCTGTCCGATAGGCACTTCTTTGCCGTCCGCATCGCGTAATTCGACTTCGGTCGAAGGAACCGGCAAACCGATACCGCCGCTGTAAGCCTCGATATTCAAAGGATTGCAACATACGCCCGGGCTGGCTTCGGTCAAACCGTAAGCTTCCACAATCGGCGTACCGGTAATTTTTTTCCATTTTTCCGCCACGGCTTTTTGCGTTGCCATACCGCCGCCCAAAGTCAGCTTCAAACGGGAAAAATCGACTTCGGCGAAATCCGGACGGTTGACCATCGCATTAAACAGGGTATTCACACCGATGAACACGCTGATCGGCTCTTTTTTCAATTCGCCGATAAACCCCTTCATGTCGCGCGGGTTGGTAATCAGGATGATTTTGGAACCGGTATTCGCAAAAATCATCAGGTTTACCGTCAAGGCAAAGATATGATAAAGCGGCAATGCGGCAATAACCGTTTCTTCGCCTTCGCGCAGGCTGTTTCTAATCCATTCTTTTGCCTGCAACATATTGGCGCAGATGTTGCCGTGGCTAAGGACGGCGCCTTTCGCCACGCCGGTCGTGCCGCCTGTATATTGCAGCAAGGCTGTGTCATCGCGCGTCAATTCGACGGGCTTGAACGTATTTGCCGCACCTTGCTTCAAGGCCGTCTGAAAAGTTACGGTATTGGGAATACGGTATTCCGGCACCATTTTTTTCACTTTGCGGATGACGAAATTCATCAATGCGCCTTTAATCATGCCGAACATTTCGCCGACCGATGCGACAATCACATGTTTGATTTGCGTACGCGGCAACACCAGCTCCAGCGTATTGGCAAAGTTTTCCAACACGACAATCGTGGTCGCGCCGCTGTCTTTCAGCTGATGCTCCAACTCGCGCGGCGTATAAAGCGGATTGGTATTCACTGCCACCAAGCCGGCCTGCAAAATACCGAAAAGCGCAATCGGATACTGCAAAACGTTCGGCATCATAATCGCCACGCGCTCACCGCGCGGCAGTTTCAATACGTTTTGCAGGTAAGACGCAAAATCCGTCGCCAACTTACCCACTTCGGCATAAGTCAGCGTTTTGCCCATGTTTTGAAAAGCAGGTTTATCTGAGAATTTCTCAACACTTTGACGGAATACGTCGCTGATGGAGCTGTATTGCGTGATGTCGATTTCGGCATTGACGCCTTGTTCGTAGCTTTTGAGCCAGAGTTTTTCCATGTTGATTCAGTCTTTTTTTAGTCGTTTTTAGAATGGAGGCCGTCTGAAAGGCTTGAGTTAATCCGCCGCTTCGTTTTCAGACGGCCCTTGTGTTAAGCAGTAATGATGACAGGCTTGTCGGTGGACATGATGATGCCGCCGCCCAAGCACACATCGCCGTCGTACAGTACCGCAGATTGGCCGGGCGTTACCGCCCATTGCGGCTCATCAAAGACAAGCTCGATGGTTTCATCATCCAAGTAACGCAACGTACAAGGCGCGTCAGCCATACGGTAGCGCGTTTTGCAGGTATATCGGCCTTCTTTCGGGCGTTCGGGCAATGTGAAACTCAAATCGTTCATAACCAGGCTTTGCGTATAAAGCAAAGGATGGTCATGTCCTTGGACGACAATCAGTTCGTTTTTGGTCAAATCCTTGGCCGCAACAAACCACGGCTCGCCTGCGCCGCCGATGCCCAAGCCTTTACGTTGGCCCAGCGTGTAAAACATCAAGCCGACGTGTTCGCCAACCACTTTGCCTTCAGGGGTCACCATTTTGCCATTATTGGTCGGCAGGTATTTTTGCAAAAACTCGCGGAATGGGCGTTCGCCGATAAAGCAGATGCCGGTACTGTCTTTTTTGGTTGCGGTCGGTAATTTGAATTCTTCGGCAAGACGGCGGACTTCAGGCTTCTCCAACTCGCCCAATGGGAAAATCGAGCGCTCGAGTTGGAAAGGCTTGAGACGATATAGGAAATAGCTTTGGTCTTTATTTTGATCCAAGCCTTTGAGCAGGTAATGCACGCCGTTGCGAACTTCTTTGCGGGCATAGTGTCCGGTGGCAATGGTATCGGCGCCCTGCTCTATGGCATAGTCCAAAAAGCATTTGAATTTAATTTCGGCATTGCACAAGACATCCGGGTTTGGCGTGCGGCCTGCGCTGTATTCTTTGAGAAAATAGGCAAATACATTGTCTTTATATTGCGCGGCAAAATTAACGATGTCGATGTCGATGCCGATGATGTCGGCAACGGCAATGGCATCGAAGGAATCTTGTTTGATGCTGCAATATTCGTCGTTGTCGTCATCTTCCCAGTTCTGCATGAACACGCCGCTGATTTGATGGCCTTGCTGTTTGAGCAGGGCCGCGGTAACGGATGAATCGACGCCGCCGGAGAGGCCGACGATGATGTTTGCTGGTGTGTTGTGAGTATTCATGAGCGGAATGTGGGTTTCAAATACATTTTTTAAAGCGTGATTTTAGCACATTTTGATTTGACGACAGAAAAGGCCGTCTGCAAGCCCAATGACTTTCAGACGGCCTTTATATGCAAATTCAAGCAATTAGTGCTGATGTGCGCCACCGTGTGCGCCGTGGTCGTGCTGCATTTCAGCTTTAGGCGCGGTTTTCACTTCCAGCTCGACAGTTTGAGGTTTGGCGTTTTTGAATTTCAGGGTTACAGGCACTTTTTCGCCTTCTTTCAATTGTTTTTTCAGACCCATGAACATAACGTGGTAGCTGCCCGGTTTCAGCTCGGTTACGCCTTTTGCAGCCAAAGGCACGCCGCCTTTAACTTCACGCATACGCATAACGCCGTTGTCGTTAATATGGGTATGTACTTCAACGCGTTCTGCAACAGGGCTGCTGCCGCCTACCAAGAAGTCCTGTTTGGCTTCATCGTTTTGGATTTTCATGAATGCGCCACCCATTTTCATACCTTCGACAGTGGCACGCGCCCAACCGTCTTCAATATGGATACCGGCTGCAGATACGGAAGTTGCCAAGCCTGCCAGAATCAGGGTTGCCATTAATTTTTTCATGTTTTGCTCCTTGTGTTTGCCAAATGGCTGGGATATACAGCCTTCATCTTACAACCAAAGGCCGTCTGAAAACTTTGATATAGATTAATTAATACTATCTAATCCTAACGAATTACTATATTACCACATTTTTAAGCAGTTAATGCAATAATCCAAACAATAAATAACATGAACAAAGCCATCAATTGCGCGGCTGAGCCGGCATCTTTGGCACGCTTGGCCAGCTCATGTTTTTCAGTAGAGGTATGGTCAACGGCTGCTTCGACGGCGGTATTAAACAATTCGGTAATCAATGAAATAAACGATGCGGCAACAAGCACCATTTTGATGGCCGGTCCGAAATCAAGGAATAAGGCCAAGACAATTAAAATCAGGTTCAACCAAAAAACTTGGCGAAATGCGCTTTCATAACGGTACGCGGCAGCCAGTCCGTCTTTGGAATAACCGAACGCATTGATGATGCGCTTAATGCCGTTTTTACCTTTTTTTTCAGATGCGTAGGAAGATGGTTCCATCATATTCTCAACATAAAAAGGCCGTCTGAAAAGAAACGGTCGGGTCAATTTTCAGACGGCCTTAAGGTTTATTGTTTTACCCAAGATGCCACGGCATCTGCGAACATGGCGGCAACGTCGAAATCTTTTTGCTTCATGATTTCTTGGAAACCGGTCGGGCTGGTTACGTTGACTTCGGTCAGATTGCTGCCGATGACATCCAAACCTGCCAGCAAGATGCCGCGGCACTTCAATTCAGGTGCCAGGGTTTCTGCAATTTCACGGTCGCGCTCGCTCAACTCCTGCGCCACGCCGCGGCCGCCAGCAGCCAAGTTGCCGCGCGTTTCGCCATTTTGCGGAATACGCGCCAAAGCATACGGAACAACTTCCCCGCCGATAATCAAAATGCGTTTGTCGCCATGTACAATTTCAGGAATATAGCGTTGCGCCATGATGGTGCGTGAATCAAGCTGCATCAGGGTTTCAAGGATACTGCCGATATTGGGGTCGGATTCTGTCAGGCGGAAAATGCCCATACCGCCCATGCCGTCCAACGGTTTGATGATGATGTCGCCGTGTTCTTTCAAAAAGGCACGGACATCGGCAGAACGCGTGGTTACCAAAGTGGGCGCGGTGAACTGGCTGAAGTTCAAAATAGCCAATTTTTCATTGAAATCGCGCATTGCCTGTCCACTGTTAAATACTTTTGCGCCCTGCTGCTGTGCCAACGTCAAAAATTGGGTTGCGTACAAATATTGCATATCAAACGGCGGATCAGTGCGCATAATGACCGCATCGAAATCTTTTAAGGCCGTCTGAACTTTTGCCTCTACTTTAAACCATTCGTGATCGTCATCGTTCTTCGCACTGACAAACTCAAATGCCGCTGCCTGAGCCACCACCCAGCCCTCACGGACGGATAATTCTCCGCTCAAGGTATGAAAAAGCTGCCAACCGCGCTTTGCCATTTCACGCATCATGGCGTAAGTAGTGTCTTTATAGGTTTTAAAACTTGCCATCGGATCGGCGATAAACAGGACTTTCATCAAAATTTCCTTGTAAACAGACGCTATAATCATACCTTGTATTCTGCTCGTCTGAAAGGGCGCAAAATACGGAACAGGCCGTCTGAATTTCATTTTCAGACGGCCTTAAGGCTTTTAGGCGGCGGCCAGATGTAAGAGTTCGGCAGCATGGCTGCGTGTGGTATCGGTAATGATTTCGCCGCCCAGCATACGCGCGATTTCCTCAATGCGCTGATGATGATCCAATACGCTGATTTCGCTGACGGTTTGTTCGCCTTCACTATGTTTGCGCACCTGCCAATGGTTTTCACCACAAGAGGCGACTTGGGGAAGATGGGTTACCGCTAGAACTTGATGTTTTTTACCCAAGGCACGCAAAGCTTTACCGACCATTTCGGCGACACCGCCACCGATACCGGTATCCACTTCGTCAAAAATCAATGTCGGCACTTGCGTGTATTGGCTGGCAACCACTTGCAAAGCCAAGCTGATACGCGCCAACTCGCCGCCGGAAGCCACTTTGTTCAAAGGACGGGACGGATTGCCTTTATTTGCCGCCACTTGGAATTGCACCTGCTCCAGACCATGCGCGGTCGGCGAAGACGGCAACAAGACGATGTTAAAACGTGCGCCCTTCATGGCCAAATGCTGCATATGCTCGGTTGTTTCTTCGCCCAAACGGCCGGCCGCCTGATGGCGCATGGCGGAGAGGATATGCGCGGCTTCGTGGTATTCGGCAAGATTGCGCGCAACCGTATTTTCCAAGGCTTCCAAATCGGCAGCCGCTTGCAGGTTTTGCAGGCGCTCGTCAATTTCCGCCAACTTTTGCGGCAACTCTTCCGGCTCAATGCGGTATTTGCGCGCCATGCTCATCAATTCGCCCATACGGCTTTCTTGTGCGGCCAATTCATTCGGATCGATATCGCTGCGACCGGCCACATCGCGCATATTGGCACTGATTTCCCCCAACTCGGCTTCAATACTTGCCAACATATTCAGGCTTTCGGCAAAGCGCGGCTCAATGTTTTGCAGATTGCCCAGCAGTTTTTGGCATTGGTAGATTTGACGTTGGATGCCGTTGTCGCCGTCTATACTGTCGCCCACCTGCTCGGCGGTTTGCAGCAACTCGGCCGAATGCGCCAGGCTGTCGTGGCTTTGGCTTAAGGTTTCCCATTCGTTGGGTTTGAGCTCCAATTGGTTTAATTCATTAAACTGCCATTCCAAACGCTCGCGTTCGATGGCCATGGTTTCTGCCTGCTCTTGCGCTTCTTGCAGTGCCTTTTTCGCATTGACCCAATTTTGATAAAGCTGCTTGACCGTTTCCGCCTGCTCTTTGCTGCCGGCAAACGCATCCAACAACTCGCGTTGCGCAGATTCTTGATTCAATGAGTGATGGGCATTTTGGCCGTGAATATCGATTAACTGCTCGCCGATGGCTTTCAGCTGCGCCAGCGTTGCCGCTTGGTTATTGATATAACTGCGGCTTTTGCCCTTGGCATCGATAATACGGCGGATGCTGAGCTCTTCGGCATCTTCTTCCAAAAGGCCTTGCTCCTGCAGCTGCACTTTCAGTTCGGGCAAACCGCTGATGTCAAACAAAGCCGACAACTGCGCTTCTTTGGCGCCGTTGCGCACTTGGCTGTAATCGGCTTTATCGCCCAGCAACAGGCCGATTGCATCCAGAGTAATCGATTTGCCTGCACCGGTTTCGCCCGTTAAAACGGTAAAGCCGTTTTGAAAATCAAGATTCAGGTTTTCAACAATGACAAAATCACGCAAAGAAAGTGCCAACAGCATTGTAGTATTCCTTAGTAAATCACCCGCGCTTATGCGGAATAGCTTTAGATATGCTGATTATAACTAAGATTTTTTGTAGTTTGAATCAGATTTTTCTTATGGTTTATCTAAGATATTTATTTTAAACAAATTATTTTTTTAAGCAGGCAATAAAAAGGCCGTCTGAATATTGCTACATGTTCAGACGGCCTAAATTTGCTTTATTCTGCCAGTTCTACTTGTTCATGCCCCATCAATTCCTGCCCTACTCCGGCAAGCAGGTTCAGATAACGCTCATACTGCTTGAGCATATCGGCAATCAATTCTTTTTGCGTCATATATTGCACATCGTATCCATCGCGCCCATCCGAGAAATACGTCAACGGTATGAACGTTGCCGCATATTTGAAATGAGGCAGGCTGTCTTCACGAATCAACTGGTCGGTAATTTCCCGCTTTACGGATTTAATCCCATAGACAAAATCCCTTACCGTCCCTTTATGCACCACCAGCTCCACCGACGGCTCATCCTGTTGCAACAGACAACGGATTTCTACGTCCATATTGTATTTTTGAGTCAATTCGTTTTTCAATTCCTGCATTGCCGGAAGCGCCGTATTTTTCATAAATTTGATGATATCGACTTCCTGCGTCTGATTCATCATTTGGCCAAGGCGTTCCCTCCAATGATCGCCCGACCAGAAAATACTGCTCGGATTGACGGCGGTTGCAAAATAGTTGGCATCGTTGTTCAGGGCTTTCCACAAAGAAACCATCATAAAAATCATCAACACCGCAAACGGCAGAGACGCAATCAGGGTCATGGTTTGCAAAATAGGCAAACCGCCGGCACCCAACAACACAATAGCCACAGCCGAAATCAACACCCCCCACATAACCGATTGCCACTTGGGCGAAGCCAGCCCTTTATCGCGCGAAGCAATATTGTTCAGTACATAAATGCCTGAGTCGGCAGAAGTGATAAAAAACAGCGCAATCACCAGCAATGCCACCAAGCTGCTGACAACCGGCCATGGCAAATAATTCAAAAAGGCAAACAACAGTTTTTCAGGCTCGTTGGTCAAGGCAGACAACGCGCCGTTTGCCACATGCGTGTCCAGCCACAAGGCCGAATTGCCAAATACAGTAAACCACAAAATACTCATCAGGCTAGGCACTGCCAATACGCCAAAAATAAATTCGCGGATGGTCCTGCCTCGTGAAATTCGGGCAATGAACAAACCGACAAAAGGCGACCACGAACACCACCAAGCCCAATACAACACCGTCCAGCCGGTAAACCATTTTGTATGCTCAGGCTCGTAGGTATATGACTTAAAGCTGAACGAAACGAAGTTACTCAAATAAGTGCCCAAATTGTCGCTGAATGCAAAAATCAAATACGTCGTCGGCATACTCAACAAGACAAACAGCATCAAAGCCAGTGCCAATACCAAGTTGGTTTCACTCAAAATTTTGACGCCTTTGCCCACGCCCGAAGTTGCGGAAAATATGGCAACCGCCATCACAACGACGATGATGCCGACCTGCAAGACATAGCTGTTGTCCTGCACCCAGCCCATCTTCAGCAAACCGGAACCCATTTGTGTCGCGCCAAAGCCCAAGGTTGTGATAATACCGAACAAAGTCGCAATCAAAGCCATCACATCGATGGCATCGCCCATTTTGCCGTTGATTTTGTCTTTTAAAATCGGATAAAAACAGGAGCGCAACGCCAGCGGCAATTTATAGCGGAAACCGAAATACGCCAAGGCAAGCGCAATGATTCCGTAGATTGCCCAGGCATGAATCCCCCAGTGGAACACCGTATGCAGAATCGCCTCTTGCGCATTGCCTTTGGCAATCGGGGAAGAGAAATGCGATAAAGGCTCGGCCACCCCGAAAAACATCAAGCCCACGCCCATACCGGCTGCAAACAGCATAGCCAACCATGATAAAAACGAAAACTCAGGTTCGTCCTCGTTTGTACCCAACCTGATACTGCCGAGGCTGCTGATGGGAAGCGCCAATAAGAAAATAAGGAATACAGAGAAAGTCAGAATATAAAACCAGCTGACATTTTGAAAGATAAACTGCTTCATTGCATTTAACAAAGCTTCAGTATTTTGAGGCCAAACCAAAGCAGCTGACAAAAGCAAAAGGACGAAGAAAAGCGTAATACCGACCACGCTTGGGTTGAAAGAAGATTTGTTTTGAATGAATTGTTTGAATTTCATATCGGTTCCGTAGTTGATACAGCGCATATTTGAAGAACAAACGGGCTGCCGATTGATAAAGAGGGAAACGTTTCCGTATGCCTTCTCAAACTATTACAGAATGAGAGATATTTATTCTAATAATTTTTAAATTATATCACAAAATCAATAAGTTACAAAATTAAACGAAAATTTTATTTAAAATCATAATGTTACACAACAATAAAGGCCGTCTGAAACACGATTGTTTCAGACGGCCTTTACATTTAAATCAATTAATCAATCTACTTCCTGATTCGACTGCTTCTTCAGCTTCCTCATCGCCTGTCGGCGGCGTTTCCATTAAATCAGGCAACACCAGCTCGCCCAATTCAGTCAGCGGCGGCAATTCTTCCAAACTTTCCAAGCGCAAATCGCTTAAGAATGTTGCCGTGGTCGCCCACAATGCCGGACGGCCGACAGAATCACGGTGGCCGATGACTTCAATCCAGCCCCTATCCTGCAAGGTTTGCATCACATTTTGCGACACCGCCACGCCGCGTATGCCTTCGATATCGCCACGCGTTACCGGTTGCTGATAGGCAATAATCGCCAGCGTTTCCATCACGGCGCGGGAATAACGTGGCGCGCTCTGCTCTTGCAGGCTGCCCAGCCGTTCAAATGCGGCTTGGGCAATTTGAAAACGCCAGCCCTCATGGGTATGCACCAATTGCAAAGCCCTATCCTGCCAGCGAGCCTTCAATTGCGCCAACACATCAATCAGCTTGTCTTGCGACAACGGCGGCACGCACAATTCGCGCATGGCTTTTTCGTTTAAGGGTTCGACTTGCGTCAACAGCGCCGCTTCAATCAGCGCATCGGGAGAAAGTTTTTCAGTCATAATAAAATCAAGGTTCAGACGGCATAAACAGCCGAAGGCCGTCTGAAAGGCAATATGGTCAATGGTTTGTTACGCGCTCAAATGCGCTTTCAGTTTTTCTTCGTCCAAAAACCAATGGCAGATTTCGGTATCGCTATCCAGCAAAACAGGCACCAGCTCATTGTACTTTTCCTCTAAAACCGGATCTTCATCAACATCAACAATATCCAGCCCAAATCCGAACTGCTCCTGATAAGGCTTTAATTGTTCGCGCATTTTGTGGCACAGGCTGCAATATTCCCGAAACATCAAGGTTAGTTTCATGATGGTTACTCTCGGAGGGACAAAAGCGGCCATTGTATAGCAAAATGCCGCCAAACCATACAGGCATGACAAAGGCCGTCTGAATAGGCGTGAGATAACGCCTTCAGACGGCCTTTATGTGTATTCTGAATTAAGACTGAACGTTGATACCGGCAGTCACGGTATTTTGGGCACTGCTCGCAGTCAGAAACGATGCAGCCAATTCGCCGCAGCAACCGCAACAAGTTGCCACGCCCAATTGAGCCTGCAAATCGCTCATGGTGGTTGCACCGGCGGCGATGGTCTCTTTGATGTCGTGGTCAGTAATGGCGTTGCAGATGCAGACAAACATGATGTGCTCCAATAATTTTGTTACCCTCTGTAATTGAGAGTAGGATTTATTCTTGAACGTAAATATAAATAAAAACGGTTTGCATTGCAATATTGGCGCTGTCCTTTTGTTTTGAAATTTTTCTATGCAAATTTGTATTTTGATTGTTATTTTATAAATAGTAAACTTTACAACCGTTCAGACGGCCACGATAACAAAAGGCGGCATCTTCGAGATGCCGCCTTTATTTATGAACGGGAATGATGTTCGTCAACCATGTTTTTCAAACGGATATTGGCCACATGGGTATAAATCTGCGTGGTATTGATGTCGGAATGTCCCAACATCATCTGGACCGAGCGCAAATCAACGCCGTGATTGACCAAATGTGTGGCAAAAGCATGGCGCAAACCGTGCGGACTGAGCGAAGCAATACCGGCCGCTTCGGCATATTCTTTGACTATCATCCATGCAAGCTGACGGCTGATGCCGCTGCGTTTCTGGCTGACAAACACTTCGTCGCAGATTTTGTTTTTTAGTAACAACGGGCGCGATTCGTTGCAATAGCGTTCCACCCAATATGCCGCTTCCTGTCCCAACGGAACCAGACGCAATTTATCGCCTTTGCCTATGGTACGGATACTGCCGCGATGTAAATCGATATCGCTGAGCGTCAATTTGACAGCTTCGGTCACGCGCAAACCTGTTGCATACATGACTTCAAGCAAGGCTTTGTCGCGCAGTCCATGCGGCGTTTCCACATCCGGTGCAGCCAGCAACGCATCGATTTGGGCTTCAGTAATCAGCGTGGGCAGTTTGCGTTCCGATTTCGGCGCTTTGAGAAAACGGGTGGGATTGTCTGCTCTTTGGCCTGTCTCTTCCAACCAGCCGTACATACGCTTGCAAGCTGACAAGGCCCGCGCTTGGGACGTGTTTTTTTCCCCCTCCGCATACACGGCATCAGACAGGGCAAACTCATCGGCACTCAACCAATCCTGCCCGCCCTCGGCCAAACGCGCAGCGATTTTGACCAAATCACGGCGGTAACTTTGCAGCGTATTGTGGCTGAGCCGGTCTTGCAGCCAAAGGGATTCAAGCAACTTGTCTATTAAATCGTCCATATTCATCAAACTGATTGAAAGGCCGTCTGAACGGCATGGCTTTACATCCGTTCAGACGGCCTTAGGTTTTCAAAGCCCTATTAAGAGGCTTGAGAGATTGTATCCAAAACTTCCTGCGCGTGTCCGGCCACTTTGACTTTGCGCCACTCATGGGCGATTTCGCCGTTTTTGTCCAGCACAAACGTGCTGCGCTCAATGCCGAGGGATTCTTTGCCGTAAAGCTTTTTCAGCTTGATCACGTCAAACAGTTTGCAGACGGTTTCTTCTTTGTCGCTCAACAATTCAAACTGGAAGCCCTGTTTGGCGCAGAAATTCTGATGCGATTTCACGCCGTCGCGCGAAATGCCGACAACGGTATAGCCCAATGCTTTGAATTGTTCCAATCGGGCATTGAAATCCAAGCCTTCGGTGGTACATCCGGGCGTGCTGTCTTTAGGATAAAAATAGACAACCAACGGTAAATGTTCGTCGGAGTTAAAATCGCTGCCGGAAGAAGATGGGAGTGTGAATTGATATTTTGACATATTATTCCTTTCAGACGGCCTAAACCTAGCCTGCGTTTATTTTTCGCTTAAATTCAAATAACTGCGCGTACCTTGAAAATCTTCCAATACGCGCAACAAAAGCTGGAAGTGGTCGTCATTGCCGGCCAAATCCAACTCATCGGCATTGACGGTCAGCAAAGGCGCGCTTTGATACAAATGGAAGAAATGGCTGTATTCGTCATGCACCCGTCCCAAATAGCCTTCGGGAAACAAGCTGATGATACCCTCTTGACGTTTTTGCAGGCGTTTGCGGTTGTTTTCGACGGCGGTTTGCAGATAAATTACCACATCGGGTTCCGCGTATTGCGGCAAAATGCGTTGCTTTATATCGGCAAAAAGCTGCCGCTCGTCATCATTCAAAACGATGGGCGTAAAAATGCGGTCTTTTTCCGGCAGAAAATCAGCCACAACCATTCCACCTTGCGCGCATTGATCTTCAATAATATTCACGCTTTCAGCGCGGCGCGTCAGGAAGAAAAGCTCGGCAGCCAAGCCATTATTGGAAACATTGCTGTAAAACTTCATGAGAAACGGATTGTGATCCGGATTCTCCGACAACAGCAACGCGCTGAAATGCTCTGCCAAGCGGCGGCTCAAAGCAGTCTTGCCGCTACCGATGGCGCCTTCGACAACAATATAACGAGGATTCATAGTAACTCTTTGTAATGTGTTTCCCAACAATATTTTATAGCAAAAAAGGCGTGTCCAACACGCCCTTTCTTGTTTCAGCCTGTTTTTCAGACGGCCCTTATTCTTTTAACAGGCGAATCCCCTGCCCGCCCAAAGCCTGAGCCAAATCAGCCGCACGGCCATGCTCGCACAACGCAAAATCCGGAAGAATTTCAGCCAGCGGCAACATCACGAAACTGCGCTCATGCGCGCGCGGATGCGGCAAGGTCAGATGCGGGTCATCGCTGCGGATACCGTCAAAATCGATGATGTCCAAATCCAAAGTGCGCGGCGCATTACGGAAGCTACGCTCGCGCCCAAATTCGGCCTCGATGCGGTTTAACTCTGCCAACAGCGCTACGCCGTCCAATGAAGTTTTCACGGCACACACGGCGTTCACAAAATCAGGCTGATTGTCATAGCCGACCGGCGCAGTCAGATACAGGGAAGAAGCCTTTTCGAGCCGGATATGCGGATGCGCGGCCAATTCGGCCAAAGCGGCGCGAACCTGTTCGGCAGGATTGGCAAGATTGCTGCCCAAAGCAATAACGGCAAAATGCGGATACATTTCAGACGGCCTCTTTTAAAACGGCAGTGTTTTGGTTTTGGCAAGGAAAACAATTGTGGCAACACACGACATGGCCAAAATATAGACGATATAAAATTTCGGCGAACGCGGACGCGAACGCATCATAATCATGCCCAATACAATATAAACCAGCAACAGCAGGATTTTCATGCCGAGCCACGGCGCATTGAACGGCGAAAAATGGGTAATCTTCATCAGCCACAAGCCGGTAAACAGCAACATGGTGTCGTTCAAATGCGGCATGGCTTTCCAAATGCCTGCCAACGGTTTTTCAGGATGACGCCAAAGCATGAAAAAGCGGATATTAAACAGCAAAATGGTAATGGTTACAAAAATCTGGTGGCTGTATTTGACGAACAGGTATTGCATAACAGTTTCTTGTCGGTAGAGGGAATGAAAGCGGCTATTTTACCGCAAACATCTATTTCTGACGCAACTTTTCAACCGCCAGCAGATAGGGCGGCGCATTGCGGCGGTTGACAAAGCCATAGCGCAACACGGCAAAGGCTTCCTGCGGCAAAGCCTCCGCCCATTGCACAATCGCCTCAGCCTCTATTCGGCCGGCTTCATGCCCCGGATACAATACCGCCACGGCAAGCCCGCCCTCTTTCAGCAAACCCAAAGTATCCGTCAGCGCACGGATGCTGCTTGCCGCTTCAGTCGTACAGCTTTTATCGCCGCCCGGCAGCCAACCAAAATTAAATACCGCGGCATCTAAAGGCTCGTCGATATAAGATAAAAGGTTTTCATGGCCGTCATGTATCAGGGCTACCCAACCATCTACGCCGTTTTCTTTCAGACGGCCTTGAGTCTGCGCCAGTGCTTTAGATTGCACATCAAAAGCCCACACCTTACCCGTTTCGCCAACCAATTGCGCCAACAGCAAAGTATCATGTCCATTTCCGGCCGTCGCATCCAAAGCGCGGCCGCCTGCTTTTAAGGCTTGTCGTAACAGGGAATGTGCAAAGGGAAGAATGTTTTCAAGCAGCATGATAAAGGTCGTCTGAAAATAAAAATACCCTACCGCAAAAGCGGTAAGGTATTGAAAAACAGGAATGCGTTACATCATTTATTCGGCAGGTTGCTGCACAGTCTCAACTTGAACCGGAGCAGCTGCGGCAGCGGCTTGAGGTTGTTTGTTTTCGTGTTGCAGGCTGACTGCGCGTGCAGGAACGATTGTTGAGATAGCGTGTTTGTAAACCATTTGAGTGACGGAAGTATTACGCAGCAGAACAACGTACTGGTCGAATGATTCCACTTGGCCTTGCAGCTTGATGCCGTTTACCAAGTAGATTGAAACCGGAACGTGCTCTTTACGCAACGCATTCAAAAAAGGATCTTGTAACATTTGTCCTTTAGCTGTCATATTCTTGAGCTCCATTATTATGATTGTAAAGACGCCAAAATCGGCGTTTGATGGGATTGTAGCCCCGAATAGAATAAATTACCAACTATTTTTTTCTATCACACCGTTTAGGAATCCAGCAATAAGGGAAATTCCCGACAAACCGACTGTTTCATTTTCATCTTCACACCCCTTCCCAATCCCGATTTTATGTATTTTGATTCCGGCAAATCCAATCGATAAATATCATGAAACATGAATAACTTACATTCCATCATAAAAGGCCGTCTGAAATCGTTCAGATGGCCTTTATGCTTATTTGCTGAATTGTTTTTTCACGCTGACTTTGGTTTTCTTCTTGAAGCGGTTTTTCTCTTCCTTGCGGCCCTCGCGTTTCTCGATACGGTTGCTCAGGCTGACACGGCGCAGCGGTTTTTTCTTCGGTTTGTCTTCCGCATTTTCATACGGGTTTTCCGAAACATTGTATTGAATTCTGAGCGGCGTGCCTTGCAGATTAAAGGCTTTGCGGAATGTTTGGGTCAGATAGCGCGTGTAGCTGTCGGAAATGGCGTGCAGCGAATTACCGTGTACCACAATCACCGGCGGATTCATGCCGCCTTGGTGGGCATAACGCATTTTCGGACGCACCAAACCTGCGCGCGGCGGCTGTTGACGTTCAATCGCGCTTTGCAGGACGCGCGTGATTTTCGGCGTCGGCATTTTAATCATCGCCGCATTGTAGGCAGCCTGAATGCTTTCAAACAAACCGTCTATACCGCGTTCTTTCAACGCAGAAATAAAGTGGAACTTAGCAAAATCAAGGAAATACAGTTTGCGGTTGATATCTCGTTTCACTTGCTCGCGCCGCTCTTCGCTGATGCCGTCCCATTTATTGACCGCCACCACCAAGGCACGGCCTGCTTCCAAAGCAAAACCCGCAATCGTCGCATCTTGGTCGGCGATATCTTGTTGCGCATCCAACACCAAAACAGCAACGTTTGCCGCCTCAACCGCCTGCATGGCTTTGATAACGGAAAACTTTTCCACTGCCTCATCCACTTTGCCGCGACGGCGTACACCTGCGGTATCGATGATGGTAAACGGTTTACCGTCGCGTTCAAAATCGATATGGATACTGTCACGCGTCGTGCCTGCCATATCGAAGGCAATCACGCGCTCTTCGCCGAGGATGGCGTTTACCAAGGTTGATTTACCGACATTTGGACGGCCGATTACAGCAAAAACAGGATGTTTCGCTTCTTCCTCTTCCTTTTCAGGCTCAGGGAAGGTTTCCAAAATATCTTCAATCAGATAATACACGCCATCGCCGTGCGCACCTGAAATAACATAAGGGTCGCCCAGGGCAAGTTCGTAGAACTCGGCGGCAAGCACGGCCCTATTGCCGCCCTCGCCCTTATTCACGGCCAAATAAACAGGACGCGGGCTTTGGCGCAAACGGTCGGCAATGATTTTGTCTTGCGGGGTCAAGCCGGTACGGCCGTCCACCAAAAACACAACCGCATCGGCTTCATCGACAGCCTGCAAAGTCTGTTTTGCCATTTCGTGCAAAATGCCGCTGTCCACAACCGGCTCAAAACCGCCAGTATCGATGACCAAATAAGGTTTGCTGCCGACTTTGCCATGACCGTAGTGGCGGTCACGCGTCAGGCCGGGCAAGTCATGCACGAGCGCGTCTTTGGTGCGCGTCAAACGGTTGAATAAAGTAGATTTGCCGACATTGGGGCGGCCGACAAGCGCGATGGTTGGTTTCATGATTGAGTCTTTCTGTGTCAAGTGCCGCCTAAAATCGGGAGCGGAACACAAGCAGGTGTTTTAAAAACACGGTTGATAAGGATAAGTGTAGGCCGTCTGAAAAGTCATGGCAACTTCAGACGGCCTTGATTTTAAAAAAACTTATTTCAAGCTGTCGATTTTCATTTGCAGCAATTCGCGGCCCACGGCAGTTTGCGGCAATTTGCTCAAAGCAGCTTCGTAGCTTTGTACGGCTTCTTTTGTTTTATTTTGGGCAACGTAAACATCGCCTTTGGTTTCCAGCATCAAAGGCTCGAAGTCAGCCTCAACCTGAGTATTCAGGGCATTGATGGCAGCATCGTATTTTTTCTGCTGCAACAGGACAACGCCCAAACGCTGCGCTGCCAAAGCTTGAACCAGCGGTGCGTTTTGGTTTTTCAGCACCCAATTCAAATGACCTTCCGCCACATCATAACGGCCGGCATCAAACTCAGTCGCCGCTACCATCAACGTAGCTTGGGCTGTCGAAATGGAATCAGGATAGTTTTTTTGCAATTCGGCCAAATCGGCGTTGATGGCTTTGGGGTCGGTTTTTTGCTGCGCCTTTTCCACCATTTGCGCCAATACGGCGGCGGCTTCCTGATCTTTTGAAGCTTTTTGGCCTTGGTAAATGGTGTAACCCAAATATCCCAAAGCCGCCACGATCAGCAAGGCAAAGATCCAACGGCCGGTGCGTTTCCAAAAATATTTAAAGTTGTCTAACTCTTGTTGTTCTTCCAAATGGGCTGCCATTTATGCGTTCTTCCATTGTTGTAAAGTGTCTGTCAAATCAGCGGCGGCAACGGTTTTCTGTTCGTGTTTGCCCTGCATATCTTTCAGGGTAACCGTACCGTTTGCCAGCTCATCCTGAGCCACAATCAGGGCAAAGCGTGCGCCACTGTTGTCTGCTTTTTTCATTTGCGCTTTCAAGCTTTGATAGCCGGAATGCTGCATCACATTGAAACCTTGTGCGCGTAAGGCTTGCGCGTATTTCATCACCTGCAAGTCCGCACCTTCGCCTTGGTGCATTGCATAGACATCAGGCGCAGCGTTCACTTCCAACGAGCCGTATTCGCTCACCAAAAGCAGCAGGCGCTCAATACCCATCGCAAAGCCGATAGACGGCGCAGGCTTGCCGCCAAGCTCTTCAATCAAACCGTCGTAACGGCCGCCACCGCACACAGTCGCCTGCGCGCCGAGTTTGTCGGTCGTCCACTCAAAAACCGTCTGATTGTAATAATCCAAACCGCGGACCAAGCGTGGATTTTCAACATATTGAATACCCAAACCGTCCAACATCGCCTTGAAGCGTGCATAGTGGTTTTGCGAAGCCTCACCCAAGTAATCCACCAAACGCGGCGCCGCATTGCAGATTTCCTGCAAATCAGGGTTTTTCGTATCCAAAACGCGCAAAGGATTGGTTTTCAGACGGCGTTTGCTGTCTTCGTCCAACTTATCTTCATAGCGGGTCAGATATTCAACCAATGCTGCACGGTGTGCCGCACGTTCCTCACGGTTGCCCAGGCTGTTGATTTCCAAAGTCAGGTATTCGCGAATACCTAATTTTTCCCATAAGTCGGCAGACATCGCGATGATTTCCGCATCAATATCCGGCCCCTCAAAACCCAAAGCCTCGATACCGACCTGATGGAACTGACGATAACGGCCTTTTTGCGGACGCTCGCGGCGGAACATCGGCCCCATATACCACAGCTTTTGCGGGCTGTTGTACAGAAGGTTGTGTTCGACCACCGCACGCAGACAAGAAGCCGTACCTTCAGGACGCAGGCTCAAACTCAAAGAATCGTTTGAATCGGAGAAGGTGTACATTTCCTTGCCGACCACATCGGTTTCCTCACCGATGGAGCGGACAAACAAACCGGTTTGCTCGACAATCGGCGTACGGATTTGCTGATAGCCGTACGCGCGTGTCCAACGGCTAACCGTATCTTCAAACGCCTGCCAAAACGCAGCCGTCAGTTTGAAATCTTTTTGTTCGACAGGTAAAAGGTCGTTCATGCCTTTTACAGATTGAATTTTTTGTGCCATTTCAATATGGGATAAGCGAAAATCAAATAGTTGGGCATTATAGCTGATTTTTAAGGGTTTGTGAGGTTGAGAACAAATCAAAAGGCCGTCTGAAAATTTCAGACGGCCTTTGATCAATTAAACACCCTTATCTATCCAATCTAACTGTTTTCTTACCAATTCCATCCTCCTTCCTAACCGCGGCCCATCCGCATCACAGACGTATCAACCTGCCGTGCCTGTTCTTCCGCCAAGCGCGCCATTTCCTGTTCGCTTTCTTGTACGGCATAAACCTTGTCTGCGTTTTGCTGCAAACCGCGTCCGACATTAGAATCCAGCATGCTATCCAAAGCGGCATACCTTTTGTTATCGTCATCCGACAGCAAGGCTGCAAAACCGTATTCACGGAATTCTTCGGTAGAGGTGTTTTTGGCTAAGGGTTTAGTAATATCGACCCATTCATTCTCATTATCATACTGATAAAAGGTGTTTTTTATATAACCGCCCGAAGCAACAAGGTTAGGATAATACTGTCCTAGAATTTCCATTTCTAAAGGCGATAGTGAAGAATGTTGATCATGATGAGTATCATAATCTTCTAAATGTGGAATGGGATATTTGGAATATGCCCCTGGTTTCCAATTTACAGGCCAATTAACATCTTTATGCCCGACAGGAAGCTCTTTACCATCCAATTTGGGATTTACTTTCCACTTATCTTGTGGCAGCCACCGAGCGTTATTTCCATTTGGATCATTGGGAACAATGGTTTTTCTTGCTTCTATTACCACGTCCTCCCAAGAACTGCCTCCTCTTTGCTGGCGTAATCTGTTTCCAATTTTGATACCTAGTTCATTATTATGCACATCCATCTCATTGGCTTCTTTAGTCTGATCCTGCATATTTCCTGTAAATTCATGTGCAGATAAAATAAACCGTGCATAATTTTCTCCATAACGACGAGTCAACTCGGCAGAAAGCAAAACATGTCGATACGCATCAGCAGGTCCATCACTGCGGCCAGGCAAATGAGAACCTACACTTTCATTAATAGCAGCACTTGCCACATGCCCTGTAAAAAAATCATTAACAGGACTATGGCTTTTTTCATAAGCATATTCAGCACTCATCAAATTTTTTCCTTTTTCAAATTAATACACGAACGAATTTCATACCGCTTTTCAGACGACCTTTTGTCAACAAACAGACAAGCATTTTGTAAATTGGCACAAAAACTTTGATTTTGAGAAATTTTAGGATATTTCCCTCCATTAAACCGTTTTTCCTGTACTTTTCCGTCAGTCGAAAACAACCACCAAATTTCCTGTCCGTCCTGTGTCAGCATAGAAAACTCTTTTTCGGGAATATGTGGCAGATGGTTTGAAGAAATAAAATCCTCATAAGGTTGGTATGAACTTTGGATACATATGTAGTGTGCATTAGGTGCAATATAAGAAAACGGCAGGGGAGTGTTTTCAGCTTTTTTCCAATCCTCATCACTGATTACGGAAGAAGGGGTGCAACTGGAAAGCACAAATAATGAGAAAAAAGATAACAACTTTTTAGTTGACAGATTTTTAAAATATTTCATAACTGTTCTTGACAATATAGACATTGTTTTTTCGATTCAGCAGCCTGATAGTTGACACTGTTGATCACCATCGCAAGATCGATGATACCATCCGTAACGTTTGCCGTTCCTCGGTGGGCAACGACAATTTCATTGGTTCGGACATCTCGGTACACCGTGCCTTGGTAGTCTGTTACAGGATTGTTGCGGACGGCCAAGACTTTGTAGTGATTACCTCCTATGTTAATAGTTTCGTCAGTTTGGTTATTTGTCGAGGTTGATAAGCATCTACCGCAAGATCAGCCTGTTGTTGTTTAATAATGCCACTCATAATTAAATTTCCTCAAGTGTAAGAGTAATACTAAATAAATTCTTTCGTCTTTCAATGGGGAATTTGTCCAAAGGCTCTCCCCAATCAGTGAATCCAACTTCATCACTTCGTATGAAAATAGAACCGTCCTCATTCCTCGCATAGGGATAACTTCCCTTCCAATAATACTTAGTCAACGTTTTTCTCTCCATCAGAGTATCTAAAAAATCCCCAAAATTGAATTTGGTTTCTTCAATATTTCCTGTTGCCTTGAAAGCCACGCCGAATCCTTGCGGTTTCCAATGACAAACACCTTCACCAAAATAATCTTCATCCATCACTGCATCTACATAAATCACAGTTTCATATTCAAACTCTCCAAGCTGACGAACTGGTGTTTCTACATCTTTTTCAGGATTCGCAGTTGCACCCTCAATATGATTAATAACATAAGAACAGTTTTCGGCTTTATAGTCAATCCCAAATTTCTCCGTCAATTTCAACGGACCTGGTGCGTCGTTAATCTTAATTCTAAGGCGGTATGCCTGCTTGGGATTGGGGTTCAATTGAAATCTTGCTTCGGTCTGCTCTTGGATACTCATGCTTTTCTCCGAACCGCCACAGGCATTCAGGCTTAAGGCTGAAAATACGGCGGCGGTCATTAATGCGGTCATCGGCTTCATCGGGTTACCCTTCTTGGGACGGTAAAAGGCCGTCTAAAAAACAGATTTCAGACGGCCTTAATTATAGCGGAAGTGATGTATAGGCAGACTTACAGACATGCAAACGGCAACTTTCCACGCTGTACAAGCGCTTATGTTCGATAAACCATATAAACATCAGACATAAATGACAACCTGCGCATCTTCTTCATCCGGAACACCATCTGAAAAAATCCTAAAAACCGAGTACAATCCGCCGCATGAAAAAACGTACCAATCCCCTCCCCCTTTTAGACGGTGTCAAACCCAGCTACCTGGTTTTGCCACATGAAAAACAGTTTTACGGCTTGCCGCTGCTGCATTTTCTATGCGCTCATTTTCCCTTTGTCGGTGAAGAAAACTGGCGGCGGCGGCTGAACAGCGGTTTTGTGGTGGGCGCGGATGGCGTGCCGTTTGATGAAAATACTTTGTTCGAACCCGGCAAGACGATGTTTTATTACCGTGAAACCAGCCGTGAGAGCGAGCCGCGTATTCCGTTTGAAGAAAAGATTTTGCATATTGACGAGCATTTGCTTGTGGTGGACAAACCGCATTTTCTGCCCGTCATCCCCAGCGGCAGATTTTTGCGGGAAACGCTGCTCACGCGCCTGCGTTTGCGGCCTGAATTGCAACATTTGAATGTTGAAGACATTACGCCGATTCATCGTTTGGACAAAGATACAGCAGGCGTTATGCTGCTTTCGCTCAACCCTGCCACGCGTCGCGATTATCAGACCATGTTCCAAGAAAAAACCGTCCAAAAAACTTATGAAGCGGTAGCGCCGACGCGGACGGATTTGGACTATCCTCTGCATATTTCATCACGAATGGAACGCAGCGAAAAATTCTTCCTCACGCGTGAAACGGAAGGCGAACCCAACGCCCATACGACCATCGAGCTTATCGAAAACCGCGGCGCATTCAGCCTCTACCGCCTCACGCCGCATACCGGGAAGAAACACCAGCTGCGCGTGCATATGATGAGTTTGAACATGCCGCTGATGAACGATGCGCTTTACCCTACCCCATTGGCGGCCGGAGAGGAAGACTACGACAAACCTTTAAAACTCCTGGCCAAAAGAATTGAGTTTACCGATCCTGTCAGCGGAGAAATACGCGTATTTGAAAGCGGTTTTGCGCTTTAAGTTATCCAATCCAATAAAAAAGGCCGTCTGAAATTGTTCAGACGGCCTTTTTGTCACAAAATCTGATTAGTGATGAATGCAGCTGCACTCTTTGTTCATATCAATCACCATACGGCCGGTAATTTTACCTTCGCGCATTTCTTGGAAGATGGCAGGCGCTTCATCCAAAGCACGCAATTCGACTTTAGGCACAACCAAACCTTCTGCGCCGAATTGGAATGCTTCTTCCAAATCTTTGCGGGTGCCGACCAGAGAGCCGACCACTTCAATGCCGTCCAATACCAAGCGTGGGATAGACAAGTCCATAGACTCAGGTGGCAAGCCGACTGCAACAACACGACCGCCTGCGCGGACGCAATTCACGCCTGAATTGAAGGCAGCAGCAGATACGGCTGTGACAACAGCTGCGTGTGCGCCGCCGGTTTTCTCTTGGATGACTTGAGCCGCATCTTCCTTGGCGGCATTGATTACCAAATCCGCACCGGTTTCTTTGGCAAAAGCCAGTTTTTCATCGTTGACATCAACGGCAACAACGTGCGCGCCAAATACTTTTTTCGCGTATTGAACCGCCAAGTTGCCCAAACCGCCTGCGCCGTAAATTGCAATCCATTGGCCCGGACGGACGCCGGAAACTTTAATGGCTTTATAAGTGGTTACACCGGCACAAGTAATGCTGGAAGCTTGCGCAGGATCCAAGCCTTCAGGGACTTTGACCGCATAATCTGCACTCACGATACAGTGGGTCGCCATGCCGCCGTCGGCAGTATAGCCTGCGTTCAATACAGAACGGCACAAGGTTTCACGGCCGGTATTGCAGTATTCGCAAGAACCGCAGCTTTGGAACAGCCATGCGATGCTGACACGGTCGCCAACTTTCAGATTTTTCACACCGTCGGCAACTTCTTTAACCAAACCGATGCCTTCGTGCCCCAACACGCGACCCGGTTTGTCGCCGTAATCGCCTGCCGCAACGTGCAAATCGGTGTGGCACACACCGCAATACTCAACTTCCACCAACGCCTCACCGTATTCCAGCGGACGCAGTTCGCGTTCAACAACTTCTACATCACCTGCTACATCTTTGTTTACTACCACAGCATGCATTTTCATGGAGCGTCTCCTAGAGTGTCGAAAAACTGTTTAGCCATAAATGAGAATACTCCCCATGTCCGAAACCGTCAACCCATAATCTTTTTCAAAACAATCAGTTATGATGTTATACCATAACAAATCCTATTCAAACCGTCCGAATCTTTAAATAGAATCTTTAAATATATTAACAAATACACTTTCATTTCAATCAAATCCTTTATTTTTCAGACGGCCTGCTACATGAGACAACATTGCAAACGTAAATTTTGAGAACATTCTCATTTTTAGTACTTGAACCTAAAAAGAAAAAAGCATAAGCTGTTTTTATGGCGCAGAAACACGCCTTCCCATTCATTAAGGAGACAGCATTATGGCAAAAGATTTAAATGTGTTTGATAAAGAATATGGTCTTTTAATCAACGGCGAATGGACGAAAGGTAGCGAAGGCAAACTTTTATCCTCTTACAACCCTGCCAATGGCGATGAGTTGGCCAAGTTCACAGACGCAACCGACGCCGATGTCGATGCTGCCGTGGCCGCTGCGCAAGAAGCGTTCAAAACATGGCGTAAAACCACGACTACCGAACGCGCGGCCATTTTAAACAAAATCGCCGATGTGATTGACGAAAACGCCGAATTGTTCGCCCTGCAAGAAACCTTGGACAACGGCAAACCCATCCGCGAAACCCGCGCCGCCGACGTGCCTTTGGCTTCCGATCATTTCCGCTATTTCGCCAGCGTTATCCGCGGCGAAGAAGGCACGGCAACCCAACTTGATGCCGAAGACCTGTCCATCGTTTTGCGCGAACCGATCGGCGTTGTCGGCCAAATCATTCCTTGGAACTTCCCATTCTTGATGGCCGCATGGAAAATCGCTCCGGCATTGGCCGCAGGTTGTACCATCGTCATCCACCCTTCTTCCAGCACTTCATTGAGCCTGTTGTCCTTCGCTCAAAAAATCAACCACTTGCTGCCTAAAGGCGTGTTGAACGTGATTACCGGCCGCGGTTCCAAATCCGGCGAATACATGCTGCACCACAAAGGCTTCAACAAACTGGCCTTTACCGGCTCAACCGAAGTCGGCCGCCGCGTCGGCATCGCCGCTGCCGAATTGCTGATTCCGTCCACTTTGGAATTGGGCGGCAAATCTGCCAACATCTTCTTCGACGATATGCCTTTCGACAAAGCCCTCGAAGGCGCGCAAAAAGGTATTTTGTTCAACCAAGGCCAAGTCTGCTGCGCCGGTTCGCGCATTTTTGTACAAGAAGGCATTTACGACAAATTCGTCAATGCTTTGGCTGAAGAATTCAAAAAAATCAAAGTCGGCCTGCCTTGGGAAGACGACACCCAAATGGGTTCGCAAGTCAACGCCGGTCAACTCGAGACCATTTTGAAATACGTCAAAATCGGCGAACAGGAAGGCTGCCGCATCATTACCGGCGGTAAAAAAATCGAAGGCGCATTGGGCAAAGGCGAATTTGTCGAGCCTACTTTGATTGAAGCCAGCAGCAACGAAGCCCGTGTTGCCCAAGAAGAAATCTTCGGCCCGGTTGCCACCGTGATTAAATTCAAAACCGAAGAAGAAGTCATCAAAATGGCCAACGACAGCGAATACGGCTTGGGCGGCGCAGTGTGGAGTACCGACATCAACCGCTGCCTGCGTGTTTCCAATGCATTGGAAACCGGCCGCGTTTGGGTGAACTGTTACAACCGCCTGCCTGCCGGCGCGCCGTTTGGCGGCTACAAAACTTCAGGTATCGGCCGCGAAACCCACAAAATGATGCTCGCCGCCTACACCCAAGTGAAAAACATCTACATCAGCACCCGTGAAGAGCGCGAAGGCTTCTATTGATTCGGCAATTCACATTAATCTGATTTAGAAAATATAAAGGCCGTCTGAAACCTGTTTCAGACGGCCTTGTTTATTCCGTTTCGCAATAAATGCTTCATATCTTTCTCAAAAAAAGCCCCATCACTTTCTCTCCGGCCACAGCCAGCAAGGCTCCTGCCACAACCACCATGGCACCCACATAGCTGACGATATTCATATCCGAAGCGGCAAAATAATCAGGGGCGAGATAATGGCCGATGGTGGAAAATATCATGGTAAATACGGGTATCAGCGTGGTAACAATACTGACTTTTGAAGCGTCCCAATGGTTGAGCGCTTCGCCGAATGAACCGTAGCCGATCAGCGTGTTCAAGCAACAATAAATAAAGCAGCCCCATAAAAACGGATTGCCGATATGGGCGATTTGCGACGGTTCGGCAAACGGCAGGAAAACAAAGCTGCTGCAAAAATAAATCATGAGCAGGATTTGTTGCGAATTGAAATGTTTGGACAAAAGTTTTTGCGCCACGCCGTAGCACACCCAAATCATGCTGCCCGAAGCCGCCATGATTACCCCGACCGCGTAGCTGCCCAAATTGAAAAGTTCGCCGAATTTGTCGTTGAAAAACATGACCAAACCCGTCAGCAAAAGCATCAAGCCGATTTTTTGCCAGCGCGTAAAGGCTTCTTTAAACACGCCAACGCCGACCAAAATCATGGTAAAGGGCGAGAGCTGCCACAACACCTGCGTGGTTGTCGGCGAAATATAGTGCAAACCCATGGCAACAAGCACAAAGTTGGCGGAAATGCCGACAATGCCCAGCACCAATAAAAATAAGGTTTGCTTGGAAAATTCAGACGGCCTCGGCAGTTTGCCGGTCAGTCCCAACAACGCAAACAACACCAGCGAAGCCACTAAAAAGCGTATCCACACCAGCGTGGGCGCATCGACGGCTTTTAAGGCCTGTTGCGCCGCTACCGGCAGCGATCCCCAAGTCATGGTGGCAAGCAGCGCCAAAGAAAAGCCAAGCCAAGTTTTTTGTTTCTTCATCTTCAGACGGCCTTTATTTACGCGGCTTCCCAGTAGTCGATATAAAGCTGCAATTCGAGATTATTCCGCCATTCGTTGGCAACGGGGCGGTACACCGTGCGGATGTATTCGGGAATGTCTTCGCTGCAACGCCAGAACATGGCTTCAAATTCGTAGCCGTCTTTTTGCAGCCAGACTTTTTTGTGTTTGCCCTCCGCGCCCAAAGGCTGCTGGCGGATGACGTGAAATTCGTCGGTAAAACTCGGCGGCGCAAAGCCCTGCCCCCAAACGTGCCGGGCAAGGTTCTGCGCCTGTTCCAGCGTAATATCGCGGGCAGGCAGGCTGCCGTCGGTGATGAAGGTTTGCGACAAATCGTCTTCGCACACCATCTCGCGCACGGCTTCTTCAAAGGCCGTCTGAAATGCGGGAATATTGTGTTCAAGTATGCTCAAACCCGCCGCCATTGCGTGTCCGCCGAATTTCAAAATCAAATCGGGGTGGCGTTTGGATACCAAATCCAAAGCGTCGCGCAGGTGCAGGTTGGGAATGGAACGCCCCGAACCGCGCACTTCGCCGTTGTCGGCAGGCGCAAACACGATGGTCGGACGATAAAAACGGTCTTTGAGGCGGCTGGCAACAATGCCGACCACGCCTTGATGAAAGTCGTCGCGATACGCCACCAAAGTCGTCTGCCCTGGAGGCAAGGTTTCAGGAAAATCATTCAGCGCATCTTGCAGCATAGACTGCTCGATTTCGCGACGCTCGATATTGAGGTTGTTTAACTGGGCCGCCAGTTCCTGCGCTTCGGCATCATCTCGCGCCAACAGACAGGCAATGCCGACCGACATATCGTCCAGCCGTCCGGCCGCGTTGATGCGCGGTCCCAACGCAAAGCCCATATCAAACGGCTGAGCCTTGCGCCAATCGCGCCGCGCCACTTCAAACAAGGCGCGGATGCCGGGGCGCATTTTGCCCGAACGCATCCGTTTCAAACCTTGCGACACAAGGATGCGGTTGTTGTGGTCGAGGGCGACGACGTCGGCGACGGTACCGAGTGCGACCAAATCCAAAAGTTCGCCCAGATTCGGCTCTTTCAGGCCGTCTGAAAAATAATTGCGGCGGCGCAGTTCGGCACGCAAAGCCATTAATACATAAAAAATCACGCCCACGCCCGCCAAGCTTTTGCTGGGAAAGCCGCATCCTTTTTGGTTCGGATTGACGATGATGCAGTCGGGCACGGTCTCGGCAGGCAGGTGGTGGTCGGTCACAATCACATCCAAACCCAACTCCTGCGCACGCGCCACGCCTGCAATGCTGGCGATACCATTATCCACCGTTACCAATAAATCCACGCCTTGCTCTGCCGCGATTTCGGCTAGCTCGGGCGTTAAGCCGTAGCCGTGTTCAAAGCGGTTGGGCACAAGGAAATCTACTTTTGCCCCCATCGCCGCCAAACCGCTCATGCCGACAGCACACGCCGTTGCACCGTCGGCATCGTAGTCGGCGACAATCAGGATTTTTTCCTTGCGCTCGACCGCATCCGCCAAACGGCCGGCGGCGGCTTCGCAGTTTGTCAGCGTTTGATACGGCAAAAGAGCTGCAAGCTTGTCGTCCAACTCGGCCGGACTTTGCACATCACGCGCAGCACACAGCCGCGCAATCAAAGGATCGGTACCGGCAGTGAGCAAGTCGTTGAAAACAGTCGGATTAATGGAACGTGTTTGGATTTTGACAGACATGGTGTGTGGGTTTAAAGAGAAAAAATTAATCTTTTTGAAGCGTTTATTTTAAGGGCCAGGCCGTCTGAAACCTGCAATCCGTTTTCAGACGGCCTTGGATATTATTTGCGTGAAGCATCGATAATTTCACTGACTACGACATAGGGGACTGCTATCACTGCGCCGACTGCGTCCAAAGCCAATGTAAATGGTGTTTGCAGGATATTCTCCGTCAACTTCTGAACGTCTGTGCTTTTTTTGGTTTCCGTATAATAAATTCTGACCGGGACGGCAGTGTCAAAACGGCGGTCTTCGGCAACATTTTTCGGCGTCGCATAATAATGACCTTCGGCAGAAATACACCGTGTGTAGACAGTTTCGTCATCGAGTTCGACCGGCTTGAACGCCAACTGTTTCAACTTGGCAATCTCGGCAGCTTTTTGAGTATCGTAACGCAGGCAGAATTTTGAACGGAAAGTTTGCGCTTCAGGGGATTTCAATTCGACCGGCAAAGCCTCATACGCATATCTTGGGTTTTGCTGAACCATTTGAAACTGTTTGTCCAATTTAACATCCAAGACCGCTTTCAACTTGGCCGAATCTTTAGGATTAACGACAAACCAATATTTTTTGCCCATCATGACCAAGCTGCCTGTTTCCAATTGCGTATTGTCTTTGGCAACCACGCCAAATGCGTGAATCTTGTCTTTGGCAACGGTTTTTTCGGTTGTGGTTTTATGGAACGGGTTGTTCCCTCCCCAAAGAAAGGCAGTACAACCATTCAGGGTTAGTGCACTGATTAACAAAGCAGGTACAAAGTGGCAAAATTTCATGGTCATCCTCCTTCGGTATTACGATACAGGCCGTCTGAAAACCGCAACCCGTTTTCAGACGGCCTTCATGTTTATTCTTCCCAATCCTGCCCTTCTCCTGAAGCGTCGGATTGACCGGCCTCCATCACTGCTTTAATTTCTTGGAACAGCGCGCGGAAGTTTTTCGGCGGTTTATTTTGTTCCTGCTCTTTTTTGGTGTTGCGGATCAAGGTGCGCAATTTACCGGCGTCGGCCTGCGGAAAATCGGCCATAAATTGGGTAATCGCACCATCGTCTGCCAACAGTCGGGTACGCGCCTGCTCGACGCGTTGCAAAAAGGCATTGTGTGCCGCATTGTCGCCACGCAGTTTGGCCAAATAGGCTTCGATGGGTGCGGGGTCGGTATCGCGCATCAGGCGGCCGATAAATTGGGCTTGGCGTTTGAGCGCGCTGTTGGACGTGATTTTTTTATAGGTGGCGATGGCCTCGAACAGCTCTTCGTCCAAGCCGATTTTTTTCAACGTATCGCTGGAGAGCTTGGTCAACTCCATACCCAAAGCCTGCAAATCGTTCATCTGCTTTTTCATTTGGGTTTTGCTGACCCATTCGTCTTCTTGTTCAAACATTGTGTTTCCCTGATTTTCTGAATCTGCCTATTTTATCAGTTTTCAGACGGCCTTTCCGTGCGATTTTTGCAGTGGCCGTCTGAAACGGTTAAAATGCCGCAAAACCCTGTCAGGAAACCTTTTTATGCTGTTTAACCACACACCGGACGAGCTGTTGCGCCTGTGCGGACACACGCTGGATTTGGCCAAACAATCCGGCGCCACCTCGGCCGAAGCCGATTTCAGCGAGTCGCTCGGCCAAAGCGTCAGCGTGCGCTTGGGCGAAATCGAACAAATCGAGTTCCAACAAGACAAATCTTTAGACATTACGGTCTATGTCGGCCAACGCAAAGGCCGCGCCAGCACTGCCGACTTCTCCGAACGCGCCCTGCAAGATACGGTCAAGGCCGCCATCGATATTGCGCGCTATACCGCCGAAGACGATTGCGCCGGCCTTGCCGATGCTGCCTTGATGGCAACCCATATCGGCGACCTCGACCGCTACCACGAATGGGATTTGAGTACCGAATCCGCCATTGATTTGGCCAAGCAATGCGAACAGGCCGCGCTGTCAACGGACAAACGCATTGAAAATTCGGAAGGCGCATCGGTTCATACCGGCCATTACCAATACGTTTACGGCAACACCCACGGCTTTGCCGCACATCAGCAAAGCACGCACCACAGCATTTCTTGCAGCGTAGTCGCCAGTGACGAACACGGCATGCAGCGCGACTATTGGTACGATTCTTCCTGCCGTCACGAAGACATGGACGCGCCCGAACTCATCGGCAAAACCGCAGCCGAACGGACTTTACGCCGTCTGAACAGCCGCAGCGTTCCGACCGGCAGCTATCCCGTACTGTTCGACACCACTGTCGCCGTCGGCTTAATCGGCCACCTTATCGGCGCACTCAGCGGCGGCGCGCTCTACCGCCAAAGCAGCTTCCTGATTGACAGCATCGGCAAACAGGTGCTGCCCGAGTTTCTCAGCCTTCGTGAAGAACCGCATATCCTGCGCTCGTTCCGCAGCACTTATTTCGATGCCGAAGGCGTGGCCACACAGCCGCGTTTTGTGGTGAAAAACGGCATAATCGAAGGCTATTTCCTCAGCAGTTACAGTGCAAAAAAACTCGGTATGCAGACAACGGGCAACGCCGGCGGCGCGCACAATCTGTATCTGAACCACACCCATGCCACGCAGGCCGACCTGTTGAAAGAAATGGGGACAGGTTTGCTGGTTACCGAATTGATGGGGCAAGGCGTCAACACCATTACCGGCGACTACTCGCGCGGTGCGGCCGGATTTTGGGTGGAAAACGGCGTCATTGCCTATCCGGTTCAGGAAATCACCATTGCCGGACGTTTGCAGGATATGTACCGCGACATCATCGGCGTGGCAGACGACGCATTACGCCGTTCGTCTAACCAAATCGGCTCCGTCTTGGTTTCCAAAATGACGGTTGCCGGCAACTGATTGAACTAAATATACAAAAGGCCGTCTGAAAGATATCTTTTCTTTTCAGACGGCCTCGCCGTTATCTACTTCCATAAAAAACACATCATGCATATTGTCGTCATTCCCTCTTGGTACCCCTCTTCCGAAACCGACGTGGACGGAATCTTTTTCCGCCTCCAAGCCCAAGCCCTGCAACGCGAAGGCATGAAAATCGGCATGGTCGTTCCCATGTTCCGCTACTTGAGAAGCCAGCCGAAAACCATCTTCTCGCGCTTCTACGGCCTGCGCCGCCATCAGCAAGGTGGACTCAACACTTACGCCTACGACAGCATGTATTTCTTCCCGCGCTGCCCGGTTGTCGACATCGACCGTATCCGCTGGGTCAACGCAGGCATGAAAGCTTTTGAAGCCTATATCGCCGACAACGGCAAACCCGACGTAATTCACGCCCATTGCGTCAACTACGCCGCTATTTTGGCCTGCGCCATCTTCAAAAAATACGGCATTCCCTATGTGATTACCGAACACAGCAGCGCCATTTCACGCGGCCTTGTCCGCAAAAACCAATGGCCGTCCATGCACGAAGCCGTGCGCCACAGCGCAGCCCGGTTCGCCGTCAGCCGTGATTTCTGCCGCATTCTCGAAAAAACCTACGCCGGTACAGACTGGCAATACCTGCCCAATATGCTGGGCGGCAATTTTGAACAGGATTTTGAGTTCCCCGAAAAAAACAATCAAAACTTTACCTTCTGCAGCGTCTCCCACCTGCGCCACCTCAAAGGCCACGACCTGCTCCTGCCTGCCTTTGCCGAAGCACTCAAAACCTATCCGCAGCTCAAACTCAAAATCGGCGGCGGCGGCGCAGAAGAAGGCCGTCTGAAACAACTGGCAAGCGACTTGGACATCAACCACGCCGTTACCTTTACCGGAGCATTGACCACCGACCAAACCCTAGACCTCATGCGCCACAGCAACGCATTCGTCCTTGCCAGCCGTACCGAGACCTTCGGCGTCGTCTATATCGAAGCACTGTCGCAAGGTTTGCCCGTTATCGCCACACGCTGCGGCGGCCCCGAATCCATCGTCACATCCGACAACGGCCTGCTGGTGCCAATCGAAAACATACCGGAACTGACCAAAGCATTGCTCACCCTATACGAAAACCATGCACACTACGATCCCGTCCGTTTGCGCCAAGATTGCCTGCAACAATTCGGCAGCCGAGCCATAGCGCAACACCTGATCGACACCTTCCAAAAAGTGCTTAATAAATAGGCATAAACCATACAGGCCGTCTGAAATCCTTCAGACGGCCTGCCTACTTCCAACAAGACAAATCTAGTGTAAAATTAAGACAATAACTAAACTTTTTGATTTAAAATCAGTCAAAAGAAAAACTGTTACCTATAATAATATCCCCACATACATTATGCGCTATTACGGAACGATTACTCGCTGGAACAGCAAGCGCGGCTTCGGCGCCGCTACCATAGAAGACACAGGCCAAGAAATCTTTCTTGCCCTTGCCGCCTTTACCACCCTTACCCGCCTACCGGCTGAAGGGCAACACATCTCCTTCAACATCACAGAAGGCCGGCGCGGCCGCAAAGAAGCCGAAAACGTCTGCTTCGCCCTCGATTGCGCCGACTGCTTCGATGTCCTCGTCCCTCCCCCCGAAAAACCCCTCGCCGGCAAACAAGCCATCGTCGGCCTGATTGCCGTGATCTTCGTCTGCAGCATTTTCGCCGCCTTGTGGTATGGCCTCCACTTTTCCGACAACACACCAAAAGAACCTGCCGTCAAAAAACAAGAAACCATGGTTCACGAAGTCGCCGCCAAAATCGAAGCCGAACGCAAAGCATGGCGCGATGCCGTCAATGGCAGCAACCAACGCTCGGGGCAGCCTCAACGCGCCAAAGATAATACGTCAAAACAATAACGCTTTATCCAATACAAAAAGGCCGTCTGAAAAAATGGGAAGATGAAATGATAGATTTCTTCCTCATTCTTTCAGACAGCCTTTATTCTTACCTCAATTCGGCTCAGCCATTTCTAACGCCTGTTTAATGTCCACGGCGACGACGCGTGATACGCCTTTTTCCTGCATGGTTACGCCGACGAGCTGCTCTGCCATTTCCATGGTCAGGCGGTTGTGGGAGATGTAGAGAAACTGGGTTTGCGCCGACATTTCTTTGACCAGGTTGCAGAAACGCGAGGTGTTGGCATCGTCCAGCGGGGCATCGACTTCGTCCAGAAGGCAGAACGGAGCGGGATTGAGGCTGAACAGGGCAAACACAAGACTCATGGCGGTGAGGGCTTTTTCGCCGCCGGAGAGGAGGTGGATGGTGCTGTTTTTCTTGCCGGGCGGACGCGCCATGATGGACACGCCGGCAGTCAGGAGGTCGTCGCCTATCATTTTGAGTGTGGCTTCGCCGCCGCCGAACAGGGTCGGGAAGAAGGTTTGGACTTTGCCGTTGACGGCGTCGAAGGTTTCTTTGAAACGCGCTTTGGTTTTGTCGTCGATTTGGGCGATGGCTTCTTCCAAAAGTGCGATGGCGGCCTGCACATCTTCACTCTGGTTGCGGTAGTAGCCGTCGCGTTCGCGCGCTTCTTCGAGTTCTTGCAGGGCGGCGAGGTTGACGGCGCCGAGTGCTTCGATTTGCTGGGTGAGGCTGCCGATGCTGCTGTTCAATACTTTCGGCGATTCTTTCACCAAGGCTACGAGCGCGTCCAAATCGGCGGCGCGTTCAGTCAGGTTTTGATGGTAGCGTTTAGCGTTAATCAGGGCTTCCTGCTGCTGCAACAGGGCGGTTTGGGTAGCGGCCTGAAGCTGCGGCAGCTTGATTTGCAGGGTTTGTACGCGGGCGTATTGCTCCCTGCCCTGCTCCTGAATCTGCGCGAGTTTCTCCTGCACGACAATATATTCTTCGTCCAAGGTCTGCACGGCCTCGGTTAATTCTTCGAGCTTGATGTGCTGCTCATCGTTTTGGAACTCGGTTTCATAGGCGAGGGCAAGCTCTTGCTGGCGTTCCTGCCAGTCGAAGGTTTGCTGTTCAAGCTGGGCAATTTGCTGTTGGTAGTTTTGTTTTTGCTGGTTGAGCTTGTGGACAGCGACTTCGGCCAGTCCGTATTGGCGGTTGGCTTCCAACAGGGCAAGCTGCGCCTGTTTCAGACGGCCTTGCTGCTCTTGGCGGCTGTGCGCGGTAGTTTGCTGCTGGTATTCGAGTTCAGCGGCGGCTTCCTGCAAAGTAGCGATGTCGTCTGAAAGCCCGTCGGACGTGTGTTGCAACACGGTCTGTTCTTCTGCCAACTGCGCCAGTTCGCGCTCGATGTGTTCGCGGCGGATTTGCCCTTGGTTGGTGTGCGCCAGAAGTTCGGCGGCGCGTTGCTGCGCTTGACTGTATTGGCGCGTGTGCTGCTGTTGCTGCTGCATCAGGTTTTTATGCTGCACTTCGGACGAGCGCACGGCGGCCTCCGCCTGTTTGAACGCGGCTTCGGCGGCGGAAAGTTTGGGGGCGAGGTTTTCCAGTTCGGACGCGATGCCGTCGAGACGCGCTTTTTGGGCAATCAGGCTTTCCTGCGCGGGTTTGGCATAGAGCAGGACGCTAACTTTGTCGACCTGATGGCCTTCGGGCGTGAGCCAGATTTGGTGTGCGCCCAAATCGTTTTGATGCGCGAGGGCGTAGCTCAAATCGAGCGCGCACAATACGCCGTCGAGCCAGTGGTGCAATGCCGTCTGAAACGGCGGCTGCGCTTGGATTTGGTTCAGTAATGCCTGTACGGGCAGGGATTTTTTGATGCCGCCGGAGAGGTCGTCTGAAAGCCATGCCGCCTGCCCCTGCGGCAACGGCGCGGGCGGCACGAAGCCGTGCGGCACGGCGCGGGCGTGCAGGCGTTCGGCAAGGATGACGGACAAGGCGTGCTGCCACTCGGCGGGCGCGGTGATGTGTTGCCATAGTTGCGGCGCGGCGGCGTGGTCGGTTGCCTGCCAGAAGTCGGTGGCTTCCTGCTGTTGCGACAGGATTTGCGACAACGCCTGCTGCTGAGCCTGCAAGGTGATGTGTCGCTGCTTCAGGTTTTGGAAGCGGCTTGAGGCCGTCTGAAACGTCTCGCGGGCGGCGTGTAAGGCTTCTTCGGCGGCAATAATTTGTTCTTCGTAATGCTCTTGCTGGCTTTGCAACAAGGCGGCGGCTTCCTGCACAGCGGCGGTTTCGGCTTCGTCGGGCAGGTTCAGGGCTTGGTTTTCCTGTTTCAGACGACCTTTGCGCTCTTCGTGCTTGGCAACGGTTTGTTCGGCATGGGCAAGCTGCTGCTGCTTCAACGCCAGTTCGCGGCGGATGCGGTTTGCCTCGTCCTGCTGGGTTTGGAAGGCGGCGTTGAGCGTGGCTTGGGCTTCTTCCAATTCAGGCAGACGCTCTTCGTGTTCGGCAACCTGCATCGCCCATTCCGCCAATTCGGTTTGCTTTTCTTCGGCCTGCAACTCGTTTTCTTCAAGCTGCACGCGGATTTGCTGCTGCTCCTGATGGATACGTTGCAACTGCGCCTGCGCCGCCTGCTTGTCGCGTTCGATGCGTTGGTGCAAGTTTTGCTGATGGCGGATTTGTTCTTCCAAACGGGCAATCTGCTCGCGCAACACGCCACGCTTGTTGCTCAATTCGTGCACCGCCTGCTGCTGCGACTGTTCGGCGGTCTGCAAGGCGTGTACTTCGTCATTTAACGCCTGAACCTGCGCGGCGGTTTCGTCCTGCTGCGCCTGCAAAGACTGATGCTGCACGGTTGCTTTGTCGGCGGCGGCAAGCGATTGCTGCCATTGGGCGTAATCGAGCAAATCCTGCTGGCGGTTCAACTGCGCGGTCAGGGATTTGTAGCGTTCGGCGGTTTCGGCTTGTTTTTCCAGCTTTTCCACCTGACGCGCCAACTCGTTCTGCAAATCGCCCAAACGCTGCAAATGCTCGCGCGTGTCTTTCAGACGGCCTTCCGTCTCCTTGCGGCGTTCCTTATATTTGGACACGCCCGCCGCTTCCTCGATATAGGCGCGCAACTCCTCCGGCCGCGCTTCGATGATGCGCGAAATCATCCCCTGCTCGATAACGGCATAACCGCGCGCGCCCACGCCCGTACCCAGAAACAAATCGGTAATGTCGCGGCGGCGCACGGTCTGATTGTTGATGAAATAAGTCGATTCACCCTGACGCGTCAGCTGCCGCTTGATGCTCACCTCGGCATACTGCCCCCACGCGCCCTGCAAACTGTGGTCGCTGTTGTCAAACACCAGCTCCACCGAAGCCCTCGGCGCAGGACGGCGCGTTGCCGCACCGTTAAAAATCACGTCCTGCATACTCTCGCCGCGAAGCTGCTTCGCCGAAGCCTCGCCCAACACCCAGCGCACCGCGTCAATCACATTCGACTTGCCGCAGCCGTTCGGCCCGATAACCGCAACAAGCTGCCCCGGCACATGAATCGTGGTCGGGTCGGTAAAAGATTTGAAGCCGGAGAGTTTGATGTGGGTCAGGCGCATGGCAATGTTTCGAATCGGAAAAGAAGGCGTATTTTAACGGAAATACGCTGATTCGTTGAGAGAAAATCTGACGATTCAAATCAAATAAAAAGGCCGTCTGAACTTTCAGACGGCCTTTTGTTTTTTAACTTGGATTACACCGATACTGCTGCTTTGATGTGCGGATGCGGATCATAGCCTTCCAACTCGAAGTCTTCAAATTTGAAGGCAAACAAGTCTTTGACTTCAGGGTTGATTTTCATGGTCGGCAGGCTTCGGAAATCGCGGCTTAATTGCAGTCGGGCCTGCTCGATATGGTTGCTGTACAAATGGGCATCGCCAAACGTATGGATAAACTCACCGGCTTCCAGTCCGCACACTTGCGCCATCATCATGGTCAACAATGCGTAGCTGGCGATGTTGAACGGTACGCCAAGGAAAATATCGGCGCTGCGTTGGTAAAGCTGGCAGGACAGTTTGCCGTTGGCAACGTAAAACTGAAACAGCGCGTGGCAAGGCGGCAAGGCCATTTCGTCGACCAAAGCGGGATTCCATGCGGACACAATCAGGCGGCGCGAGTCGGGATTTTTCTTGATTTGTTCCACCACATTGGCAATTTGGTCGATATGGCGGCCGTCGGGTGCGGGCCAGCTGCGCCATTGGTAGCCGTAAACCGGGCCTAAATCGCCGTTTTCGTCCGCCCATTCGTCCCAAATGGAAACGTTGTTGTCTTTCAGATATTTGATGTTGGTATCGCCTTTGAGAAACCAAAGCAGCTCATGAATAATCGAGCGAAGATGCAATTTTTTGGTAGTCAACAGCGGAAAGCCTTCACTCAAATCAAAACGCATTTGGTAACCGAATACAGAACGCGTACCGGTGCCGGTACGGTCGGATTTGTCGATGCCATTGTCGAGAACATGGCGCATAAGGTCGTGATAGGCTTTCATGGGTTTCCTTAATGTATGTGTTGTGGGAATTTGATGCGTATTGTACCGAATTTTCAGACGGCCTGCCTCTCTGTCTGCAATGGACCAACCCTTCCTCTAGGCTTAGTGTATATCCGTTAATAATGTTGACAATTTAGCATTTATTTACAAGAAATTTTGAGCCAAATAAAATTTTTACAAAAAAATTTTGAAATTTTCTAGTTTAATTACTTAGAACTTTATGGCTTATTATTTTTAATATATGAAATATAATCAATAATTTTCAATAATTCTAAAAATATAATTCTAATTTTACAAATTGGTAAAAAAATAATGTCAACAATCCTGCTAAAATTTTTCTTGGCAAGTAAATTTTTTACAGTTATATTTCGAAACATAAATATTGAAACATCTCACTCAATAGGAGTAGAAAAATGACTGACCTGAACACCCTGTTTAACAATCTTAAACAACGCAATCCCAACCAAGAACCCTTCCACCAAGCCGTTGAAGAAGTACTCATGAGTTTGGATCCGTTTTTGGCGAAAAACCCGAAATACACCCAACAAAGCCTGCTTGAGCGTATTGTTGAACCGGAACGCGTGATTATGTTCCGCGTCACTTGGATGGACGACAAAGGCCAAGTTCAAGTCAACCGCGGCTACCGCATTCAAATGAGCTCCGCCATCGGCCCTTACAAAGGCGGTTTGCGCTTTCACCCTACCGTCGACTTGGGCGTGTTGAAATTCCTCGCTTTTGAACAAGTCTTCAAAAACGCGCTGACCACCCTGCCTATGGGCGGCGGCAAAGGCGGTTCCGACTTCGATCCTAAAGGCAAATCCGATGCCGAAGTAATGCGCTTCTGCCAAGCCTTTATGACTGAACTCTACCGCCACATCGGCGCCGACACCGACGTTCCTGCCGGCGATATCGGCGTAGGCGGCCGCGAAATCGGCTATCTGTTCGGCCAATACAAAAAAATCCGCAACGAATTTGCTTCCGTCCTGACCGGCAAAGGCCTCGAATGGGGCGGCAGCCTGATTCGCCCTGAAGCCACCGGCTACGGCTGCGTGTATTTTGCCCAAGCCATGTTGGAAACCCGCAACGACAGCATCGAAGGCAAACGCGTGTTGATTTCCGGCTCCGGCAACGTGGCACAATATGCAGCCGAAAAAGCCATCCAACTGGGTGCAAAAGTATTGACCGTTTCCGACTCCAACGGCTTTGTCCTCTTCCCTGACAGCGGTATGACCGAAGCGCAACTTGCCGCTTTGATCGAGCTGAAAGAAGTACGCCGCGAACGCGTGGCCACTTACGCCAAAGAACAAGGCCTGCAATACTTTGAAAACCAAAAACCGTGGAACATCGCAGCCGAAGTCGCCCTGCCTTGCGCCACCCAAAACGAATTGGACGCAGATGCCGCCAAAATCCTGCTGGCAAACGGTTGCTATGTGGTTGCCGAAGGTGCGAACATGCCGTCAACTTTGGGCGCGGTCGAACAATTTATCAAAGCCGGCATCCTCTACGCTCCGGGCAAAGCCTCCAACGCCGGTGGCGTAGCAACTTCAGGTTTGGAAATGAGTCAAAACGCCATCCGCCTGTCTTGGACCCGTGAAGAAGTCGACCAACGCCTGTTCGACATCATGCACAACATCCACGAATCCTGCCTGAAATACGGCAAAGTCGGAGACAAAGTGAACTATGTCAATGGTGCGAACATTGCTGGTTTCGTCAAAGTAGCCGATGCCATGTTGGCACAAGGTTTCTAAACCCCTATCCAGCCAAACCAAAGGCCGTCTGTTTTCAGACGGCCTTTTTTCTTTTCATGCAAATTTTATACGCCCAAATAACCTTCCCTGCTGGAAAGCCACCTTGCCAAATGCGCTTCGACGATTTCGGGGTTTTGTTCGATTAACATGGGCGCGATTTCGCGCGCTTGTTCCAAGAGGTGCAGGTCTTCTTCAAGGTTGGCGAAGCGCAGCATGGGGACGCCGCTTTGGCGCGCGCCGAGAAATTCGCCGGGACCGCGGATGTTGAGGTCTTGGCGGGCGATTTCGAAGCCGTCGGTGTGTTCGTAGATAACTTTCAGCCGCGCTTTGGCGAGTTCGCTCAAGGGTTCGGCAAACAGGAGGACGCACACGCTTTCTGCCGCGCCGCGCCCTACCCGCCCGCGTAATTGGTGCAGCTGCGCCAAGCCCATGCGTTCGGCGTGTTCGATCACCATCAGGGCGGCGTTGGGCACATCTACGCCGACTTCGATGACGGTGGTGGCAACCAAGACGTTCAGACGGCCTGCGGCAAAATCCGCCATGACTTCGGCTTTTTCAGCGGCCTTCATGCGCCCGTGTACCAAGCCGATGCTGAGTTCGGGCAAAGCTGCCTGAAGCTGGGCTAGGGTTTCGGTGGCGGTTTGCAGTTGCAGGGTTTCGCTTTCTTCAATCAGCGGGCAGACCCAGTATGCCTGCTGCCCTTTGCGGCAGATGTTGAGAACGAAGCCTTCGACTTCGGCGCGGCGGACGTTGTTGACGAGGCGGGTTTTAATCGGGGTACGACCGGGCGGCAATTCGTCGATGACGGACACGTCCAAGTCGGCGAAAAAACTCATGGCAAGCGTGCGCGGGATGGGCGTGGCGGACATCATCAGCTGGTGGACGTCGCGCCCTTTGTTTTTGAGGGCAAGGCGTTGGGCGACGCCGAAGCGGTGTTGTTCGTCCACAATCACCAAACCAAGATTTTGAAACTCGACGTCGTCTGAAAACAGGGCGTGCGTGCCGACGGCGATTTTGACGGTGCCGTCGGCGAGTTTGGCTTTGACTTCGTCTTTGGCTTTTTTGCGCTGGCTGCCGGAAAGCCAGACGACTTCAAGGTCCAACGGCTCAAGCCATTGTTTGAACTTGATGAAATGCTGTTCGGCAAGGATTTCAGTCGGCGCCATCACAGCCGCCTGCGCGCCGGATTCGATGGCAGTCAGCGCGGACAAGGCGGCGACGATGGTTTTGCCGCTGCCGACATCGCCTTGAAGCAGGCGGTGCATAGGATGGGTTTGCGCCATGTCGCGGCGGATTTCGGACACGACTCTTTCTTGTGCACCGGTCAGAGCAAACGGCAAGGCGTGGCGCAGGGCTTGGGTCAGCGTGCCGTCGCCGCCCAATGCCGCCGCCGTACCGCTGACACGCTTCTGCCGCGCCAAGCGCATGGAAAGCTGTTGCGCCAAAAGTTCGTCAAATTTGAGCCGCTGCCATGCGGGCAGCGCGCCGTCGGAAAGCTGGTGGATGGTAAAACTCGGCGGCGGAGAGTGCAAAAGGCGCAGGCTTTCGGCGAGGTGCGGCAGTTTCAGACGACCCAATAAGGCATCGGGCAGCGTGTCGTGCAGCGGCGTAACGTCCAAGGCCGTCTGAATAATGCGACGCAAAGTAGGCTGGTTCAAACCATTTACGGTCGGATAAATCGGCGTGAGGCTTTCCGCCAAACCGCTGCTCTCGGCATCGCGGATTTTGGGATGAATCATCTCGTCGCCGTGAAACCCGTGTTTGATTTCGCCCACGGCGCGGATGCGTTTGCCGACCGCCATCTGTTTCTGGTTGCTGGCGTAAAAGTGGATGAAACGCAAAAAAAGGACACTGCCGGAACCGTCGGCAATTTGGACAATCAGCTGTTTGCGTGGCTTAAAAGTTACTTCCTGATGGATGACCTCGCCCTCGACCTGACACGGCACGCCGATCGGCGCATCCTTAATCGGCATGATGTGCGTCTCGTCCTCATAACGCAACGGCAGGTGCAACACCAAATCCCACGCGGTATGGAGGTTGAGTTTCTCTAGCTTCTTGGCGGAAACATCGGTAATTTTGAGCTGTTTTTGGGTTTCGGGCGTCATCTTAAAAGGCAGCTGATTGAAAGTTTGCTGTATTTTATCCGAAAACAAAAAGGCCGTCTGAACGCAATGTTTCAGACGGCCTTAATTTAGGTATAACGCAATTAAGCGTTAGCTTCCTGTTGTTGTTGGTAGATTGCTTCAAAATTGATCGGAGCAAGCAGTACAGGTGGGAAGCCGGCGCGGGTTACGCTGTTGGAAATGGCTTCACGTGCGTAAGGGAACAGGATGTTCGGACAAGCAACGCCCAACAGCAGTTGTACGTCTTCTTCAGGAATGTTTTCCAAACGGAAGATGCCGCTTTGGGTAACTTCGTTCAAGAACATGGTACGCTCTTCGTTCAGTTTGGCAGTCACGGTAACGGTAACGTCAACGCTGTAGAAACCATCTTCCAGTTTGGTGTTACCGGTAGAAACGCGCATATCCACTTCAGGCTCGCCTTGTTCCAAGAAGATTTGTGGCGCGTGAGGCACTTCCAAAGACAAGTCTTTTACATACAGACGCTCAACGCTGAATACAGGTTGCAATTCTTCGCTCATTTTATTTTCCTAAGTTAAGGGTTAAGGATTCAGTAATTCGTCCAACTTGCCTTCCTGCTGCAAGCGGTACAAATCGGTAAAGCCACCGACATGGGTGTCGCCGATAAAAATCTGCGGCACGCTGCGCTGGCCGGAAAGCTGCTGCATTTCGGCAAAAACTTCCGGATTGCCGTCGATGCGGATTTCGTTGATTTCTTTCACACCCACCGCTTGCAACAGCCTTTTCGCCATGGTGCAGTACGGACAATACGGACCGGTATAAACAGTAACGGTTTGCATGATTTCTTCCAAAATACCAATGTTCATGACTATATGGGCATAAGCGTTATTTTACAAGTATTCCCGCCGTACGGTTGTAAAAAACATTCAGACGGCCTCTTGGCCATAAACATTTGTGCAGATGCGGAAAAACCATAATTAAAGTATGATAAGCGCTTTCGCAGAATGACTTTTGCCATTTGTTTTTTGGAGAAGAACACATCGCAAAAGTTTTTCTATTCAAAATCAGGTATCCCCATGCTTTCAGGAATCCCCATCCCCAAGGACGCCGTGCGTCCGCCCGAAACCGTCCTCGTCAACATCACGCCGCAAGAAACGCGTGTGGCTGTTTTGGAAGAGAACAATATCTGCGAGCTGCACATCGAGCGCAACAGCGGCCATAGCTTGGTCGGCAATATTTATTTGGGCGTCGTCAAACGCGTCCTCCCTGGCATGCAAAGCGCGTTCATCGATATCGGCTTGGAACGCGCCGCGTTTCTGCACATCGTCGACGTCCTCGAACAACGCCGCAATCCGGACGAAACCCAACGCATCGAACACATGCTCTTTGAAGGCCAGTCCGTCTTGGTTCAGGTCATCAAAGACCCCATCAATACCAAAGGCGCGCGGCTTTCCACCCAAATCTCACTGGCCGGCCGTTTCCTCGTCCATCTTCCGCAAGAAGACCACATCGGCATTTCCCAACGCATTGAGGACGATGCCGAACGCAGCATCCTGAGGGAGCGCCTCAACAACCTGCTGCCAGAAAACGCCTGCCACGGCTACATCATCCGCACCAACGCCGAAAACGCTTCCGATGCCCAGCTGCAATCAGACATCAACTATCTGACCAAAGTGTGGGAACACATTCAAAAACAGGCGAAAATCCAACCGCCTGAAACCCTGCTGTATCAAGATTTGCCATTAAGCCTGCGCGTATTGCGCGATATGTTCAGCCTTGATACGCACAAAATCCTGGTCGACTCGACTGAAAATCACCGCCGCATGACCCAGTTTGCCGAACAATACGTTCAAGGCGCATTGGGCAGAATCGAGCTGTTCAAAGGCGAACGCCCCCTATTTGAAACCCACAACATCGAGCAGGAAATCGCCCGCGCCCTGCAACCGCGCGTCAACCTCAACTTCGGCAGCTACCTCATCATCGAGTCCACCGAAGCCATGACCACCATTGACGTAAACACCGGCGGCTTTGTCGGCGCACGCAATTTTGATGAAACCATCTTCCGCACCAACCTCGAAGCCTGCCACACCATCGCCCGCGAACTTCGCCTGCGCAATCTCGGCGGCATCATCATCATCGACTTCATCGATATGGCGCAGGAAGCCCACCGCGAAGCCGTCCTGCAAGAGCTTGCCAAAGCCCTCGCCTTCGACCGTACCCGCGTTACCCTCAACGGTTTCACCAGTTTGGGTTTGGTCGAGCTGACGCGCAAACGTTCGCGTGAAAACTTAAGCCAAATCCTCTGCGAACCCTGCCCTTCCTGCCAAGGCCGGGGCCGTCTGAAAACGCCGCAAACCGTGTGCTACGAAATTCAGCGCGAAATCGTCCGCGAAGCGCGCCGCTACGATGTCCAAGCCTTCCGCATCTTGGCCGCTCCGAATGTCATCGACTTGTTCTTAGACGAAGAATCGCAATCGCTGGCAATGTTGATAGACTTTATCGGCAAACCGATTTCACTGGCAGTCGAAACCGCCTACACGCAGGAACAATACGATATTGTGTTGCTGTAAAGATAAAAGGCCGTCTGAAAACTTTTCAGACGGCCTTCTTGTTTGAGTAAATAAAGATTACGGTTTCACTACTTTACCGTTGATTTTGACGGAAGTCAGTTTCAGGTTGTAGGTTTTACCGTCATCGGTATAGCTGATTTGCGCAGGGATATTGTCGATATCGGAAGCAAACGAGTAAGTAACGGTATCGTCGCCGCGGCGGACGCGATATTTGCTCACAGGCGTTGTACCGCCGTTCAGTTTATAGCTTTCGTTGCCGATTTTGTTCATGCTGCCGACAGTGTACAGTTTTTTACCGTTGGTAATTTTCAAACCTGACGGCAGGCGTACATCATTGGCAGCCAGTTGCCATGCCAAAGTGAACAAGTCCATGGCCGGGCCGGATTTTTCGGTTTTCAAATCACCTGCTTTGCCGTAAGTGATGTTGCCGCCGGAGAATTTGGCCTCGGCATACACTTTGCCGCCGCGTACATCTTTGTAGTAAGACGGATGCAAGGTCGTGCCGCTAATGCTGCCGCCGGATTCAAAGCGGATATTGTAAAGCGGTACTTTGATGGTAGAGACGATTTTGTATTGGTTGCCGCTGCGTGTGAAGGTCATGGTCGCAGGAATACCGTAGCTGCCTGAGTATTGCAAAACGGCAGATTGCGGCAATTCAGCGGCTTGCACGCCGACGGAGGCTGTGAGCAGGGAAAGTGTCAGCAGAGTTGTTTTAATCGGATTCATGATGTTTTCCTTGTGTGTATGGTGTTTCAATCAAGCCAGCAGGCTTTGACCGGCGGCATTGCGTTGTGCATTCAAAACGCGGTTGCCTTCGATTTTCAGACGGCCTGCAACAAAATCGGCAACGGCTTGCGGAAACAGCTGGTGTTCAACCGTCAGCACGCGTGCGGCAACGTCGTCGGCGGTATCGCCGTCCAAAATAGGGACAATGCCTTGCGAAATAATCGGGCCGCAATCCAGCTCAGGGGTTACGAAATGGATGGTGCAGCCTGCCACTCGGCAACCTGCTTCCAATGCGCGTTCATGGGTATGCAAACCGGTAAAGGAAGGCAGGATGGACGGATGGATATTAATCAGGCGGTTTTCATAATGGGCGCAGAACTCCGGAGTCAAAATGCGCATAAAGCCCGCCAATACGACCAAATCGGGCTGATAGGCATCGATTTTTTCCATCATGGCCTGATCAAATGCCAGACGCGAGTCGAAGTTTTTATGGTTCAAACTGTCGGTGGCAATACCGCGCTCTGCCGCCCATGCCAATCCGGCTGCGGTCTCGTTGTTACTCAATACGGCTGCAATGTTGGCATCGGGAATATCGGCATTCACAATCGCCTGCATATTGCTGCCGCGTCCGGAAATAAGGATGACGATATTTTTCATCATAATTCCTTGTTGGTTTAGAACAAAGGCCGTCTGAAACGGAATTTTTTCAGACGGCCTTTTATCCGTTGTTTAAGGGCGTAAGCCTTGATTCGGATTATTGAACTTTTTGTACGTCAACTTGTACTGGTTGTTGTGCGGCAGCATCAGGCGCGCCGACTTTAACCAGTTTCACGTCGAATACCAAAGTGGCGTTCGGGCCGATTTTATCGCCGGCGCCCACTTCGCGGTAAGCCAATTTAGCCGGGATGTAGAATGTTGCTTCGCCGCCTTCTTTCAAGAGTTGGATACCTTCAGTCCAACCTGGAATGACTTGGCTTACAGGGAAGCTGACTGGGCCGCCGTTGGCTTTGCTGCTGTCAAATACGGTACCATCAATCAGACGGCCTTCGTATTCAACGGTAACCATGTCGTCTTTAGTCGGTTTTTTACCTTCGCCTTCTTTGGTGATTTTGTATTGCAGACCGGAAGCGCTGGTTTTTACGCCTTCTTTAGTCGCGTTTTCTTTCAAGAACGCTTCGCCTTTTTCCAAGTTTGCTTTGGCATCTTCAGCACGTTTGGCAGCCGCTTTTTCTTGTTGCTCTTGCAGGAATTTCATCATCACTTCCTGAGCTTGGGCTTCAGTCATTTTAACTTCTTTGCCTTCAAACATGGCTTCCATGGCTTCGGTGAAGACTTTCAAATCGATTTCTGTGCCTTGGTCTTTCATTTGTTTCAATGAACGGCCGATGTCCACACCCATTGCGTAGCTGGCTTGTTGGGCAGTAGAACCGATGGCGGAAGCATCTGCAGTCGCATTTGAAGCTGCGGAAGCAGCAGGAGCATCTTTGGTGGCAGTGTCTTTTTGTTGGTTGCAAGCAGTCATCGCCAACAGAGCAGACAAAGCCAATGCGCTGAATTTGAAAGTTTTGTTCATGATTATGTCTTTTCCGGAAAGGTCAAAAAAGGGGATTATAGCTGAGTTTGATTGAAATGGAATCAAGGTGGATTAAAATTTGTAAAGGCTCTTATCAAAAACATCAAGGCCGTCTGAAAACAGGTTTCAGACGGCCTTGTCTTAGCTATCGGTCAACCGATTAATACCAACCGCGCAGTTTCATTGCTTTTTCAACACGACGGATACTCATCATGTAAGAAGCGGTACGCAGGTCGACATCGTATTCTTGAGCCAAGTTCCAAATATCGCGGAATGCACGGCGCAGAACCACTGTTTCTTTCTCTTGAACTTCGTCAAACTCCCAGTAGTAGCCTTGCAGGTTTTGTACCCATTCGAAATAAGATACAACCACGCCGCCGCAGTTTGCCAAAATATCAGGAACAACCAATACGCCGTTTTGACGCAGGATAACATCGGCTTCAGGAGTAGTCGGGCCGTTTGCACCTTCAACCACGATTTTCGCACGGACTTTGCCTGCATTTTCAGAAGTCAATTGGTTTTCCAATGCGCAAGGGGCGAGTACGTCCACATCCAAAGCCAAAAGTTCGGCATTGCTGATTTCTTTACCGTAACCGGCTTCGTTGGTGATGAAACCTTTTTCTTGGTATTCTTTGAACAGCGCTTCCATATCCAAGCCGTTTTCGTTGTAGATGGCAACGTCAACAGTAGATACGGCAACGATTTTCGCACCGGCTTTGTGTGCATAGTAACCGGTGTGGTAGCCCACGTTACCGAAACCTTGAATGGCGTAAGTGGCACCCTTCACGTCTTTGCCCAGTTTTTCCAAAGCTTGGACGGCGGCGAAATTTACGCCGTAACCAGTGGCTTCGGTACGCGCCAAAGAGCCGCCGAACTCAACCGGTTTGCCGGTAAATACGCCCGGTGCGGAATGTTTTACCACGTTTTCATAGGCATCAACCATCCAAGACATGATTTTGCCGTTGGTGTTCACATCGGGGGCGGGAATGTCGATTTTCTCGCCGATCAGCGGAGAAATGGCTTCGGAATAAGCGCGGGCAATGCGTTCCAATTCTGCTTCGGAATAATTGCGCGGATCCAAAGTGATGCCGCCTTTGCCGCCGCCGTAAGGAATACCGGCTACGCAGCATTTGATGGTCATCCAAATAGACAGGGCTTTGACTTCGTCCAGATTCACATTGGGATGGAAGCGCACGCCGCCTTTGTAAGGACCGACGGCATTATTGTGTTGTGAACGGTAACCGGTGAAATTTTCTACTGTACCGTTGTCGAGTTTGACAGGGAAGTTCACTTCCAAAACACGTTGCGGCTTTTTCAAGATTTCAAATACTGCCGGGTCGGCATTCAGGCGATCGCAGGCAATTTTTACTTGTTTTTGTGCAATTTCAAACGGATTCAGTGTTTCTTTAACAGCAGATGCGGACATGTATTTTTCCTTTTCATACACATGATTAGACGAGAGCCATACTTGTTACTATATACAAAAACGGGAGAAAATGTAATAGCATGTAGTCAATAAAAAGCAAATCCATTCATTTATATATGAATTTAGTTTGAGGCCGTCTGAAAATATAGACGCCTTGACTCAAAATTTTCAGACAGCCCGGCCCCAATATTTCTCAAACCCTTTCCAAAAACGATACAAACTCTTTGTTTTTCAATACCTACCCAAGCTCCCTTTTTGTTGACAAAATCACTTCCGCCCTTCCCGACAGACAACCAACCCTACGCCTGTAAAAATTGTTAACAATTTAAACAAGCAGCCATTGAAAAATCGGCAAAACATCGGCAAATCGGGGAAATAATGCTAAAATAACGCCTTAAATGATATGACAGAAAGCTATTTGATGACCGCTGCTACTTTAGAACACGTTCAAGCCGTTGCTTTTGATTTGGACGGCACTTTATGCGATTCCATTCCGGATTTGACCGCCGCCGCCCAAGCCATGTGCGAATACCTGGGTTTGCCTGTTTTACCCACTCAAACGGTTGAAAGTTATGTCGGCGACGGCATCGGCAAATTGGTTCATCGTGTCATCACCCATGATCGTGAAAAAGAAGCCGATCCTGAAATCTGGGAAAAAGGCTTTGTGTTCTTTATGAAATATTATCGCGAGCACTTGAGCGACTTTACCCGCCCCTACCCTGAAACCGAAGCCGGCCTCGGCCTGCTCAAATCCTTGGGCATCCCGTTAGTTGTCATTACTAACAAAAATGAAGTGCTGGCAGCCGAGCTGCTGAAACAGCTCAATCTCGACGACTATTTCAGCTTGGTTCTCGGCGGAGACAGCCTGACTGAGAAAAAACCCAGCCCATTGCCGCTTCAACATGCGGCCGAAGTTCTGGGCATCGACGTTGCCAATATGCTGATGGTGGGCGATTCTAAAAATGACATTATTGCCGCTAAAGCGGCCGGTTGCTTCAGCGTCGGCGTAACATTCGGCTACGGCGACATGACCTTGCTCTCTCAAGACAAAGCGACCAAACCTGATTTGTTGATTCGAGCCCTGCCTGAAATCTACGAAAATCTGCAACCGCAAAAAAATAAAGACGAAGAATAATTCGGCTTTATTTTCAGACGGCCTTTTCGGCTATTTTCCCAATCAGGCCGTCTGAAAATGTAATTCAATGTAGTTACCTCACCTCCGCCATATCCCATGAGACCCCCTAAAACCTTACGTGCCCGCGCCTTGGATATTCTTTCCCGTCAAGAAGTCAGCCGCGTCGGTTTGAAACGCAAACTGGCTCCGCACGCTGAAAGCGAAGAAGAATTGGAAAAGGTTTTGGACGAATTCGCCGAACGAAATTGGCAATCCGACCACCGTTACGCTGAAGCCTATATTCACAGCAAGAGCAACCGTTACGGCACGCTCCGCCTCAAACAAGCCTTGGCGCAACAAGGTATTGATGCGGATAACTGTCGGGAATTACTGCCCGACAGGGAGGACGAGCTGCAAACCGCCATTTCTGTTTTGCGTAAAAAATTCAAGCAAGAAGCTGAAGATTTGAAAGAAAAACAAAAACAAGCGCGTTTCCTTGCGTATCGCGGCTTTGGTGCAGACACTATTCAAACGGCCTTAAAAACCGCATGGAATGAAGAAGAAGACTTCTATCAATAATCATTCCTACTTGAATCTTTACGACTATCGGCGTACCCTTACGCATTCATTCAATAATCCAATCAGAGCTTCATCATGTCCGACAAACCACACGATACATCCAATCCCCTACTCGAAGACGAACGCAAAAACCCTGTTTACCGCTTGGGTCAGGCAGTAGCCGGATTCATGTTGCTGGTTTGGGCTGGCGTTTTGGTCTTGGTTTTCTTCTTGGTTTTCCGTTTTTGGTTAGGGGCTGACGTAGATTAGCAGTTATGCTAGGCTACGAAAATGCAGATAACCAATTGTAAATTAAGCAAGAGATTTCA